>NZ_WCIN01000036.1:0-250355 GCF_009025755.1 Klebsiella sp. RCJ4 | reverse complement strand
TTTCTGTTTCTGCTGATTTTCGCCATCCGCGGCATGTCCGCCGCCGTCAACCGCTTCTTCCCGGAACCGGCTCCCGCGCCGAAGGCCGCACCCGCCGCCGTAGCGCCCGCTGACGACTTCGCCCGCCTGGCGCCGGTGATTGCCGCCGCTATCCACCACCATCGCCGCTTAACCCTTAATTCACGGAGGAATCCATGACCGTTGCCATTACCGATGTCGTCCTGCGCGACGCCCACCAGTCCCTTTTCGCCACCCGCCTGCGCCTCGACGATATGCTCCCCGTTGCGGCCGCCCTCGATGACGCGGGCTACTGGTCCCTTGAATGCTGGGGCGGCGCCACCTTTGACGCCTGCATCCGCTTCCTCGGCGAGGACCCCTGGGTCCGCCTGCGCGAGCTCAAAAAGGCCATGCCGAAGACCCCGCTGCAGATGCTGCTCCGCGGCCAGAACCTGCTCGGCTACCGCCACTACGCCGATGACGTGGTGCAGCGCTTCGTTGAGCGCGCCGTCAAAAACGGCATGGACGTGTTCCGCGTCTTCGACGCCATGAACGACCCGCGCAATATGCAGGCCGCCCTGCAGGCGGTGCGCAGCCACGGCGCCCACGCCCAGGGCACGCTCTCCTACACCACCAGTCCGGCCCACACCCTGCAGACCTGGCTCGACCTGACCGAACAGCTGCTGGAGACCGGCGTCGATTCCATCGCGATTAAGGATATGTCCGGCATTCTCACCCCGATGGCGGCCTTCGAGCTGGTGAGCGAAATCAAAAAACGCTATGACGTCAGGCTGCACCTGCATGCTCATGCCACCACCGGGATGGCGGAGATGGCCCTGCTGAAGGCCATCGAGGCCGGCGTCGACGGCGTCGATACCGCCATCTCTTCCATGAGCGCCACCTACGGCCACCCGGCCACCGAGGCGCTGGTGGCGACGCTGGCAGGCACAAAACACGACACCGGGCTGGATATCCTGAAGCTTGAGAGCATTGCGGCGTACTTCCGCGAGGTGCGCAGGAAATACCACGCCTTTGAAGGCCAGCTGAAGGGCACCGACAGCCGTATCCTCGTGGCCCAGGTGCCGGGCGGGATGCTCACCAACCTCGAGGGCCAGCTGAAGCAGCAGAACGCCGCCCACCGTCTGGATGAGGTGCTGGCGGAAATCCCCCGCGTGCGCGAGGACCTCGGCTTTATCCCGCTGGTCACCCCGACCTCGCAGATTGTCGGCACCCAGGCGGTGCTTAACGTGCTGACCGGCGAACGCTACAGAACCATCGCGAAGGAGACCGCCGGGATACTGAAGGGCGAGTACGGCCACCCCCCGGTGCCGGTGAACGCGGCATTACAGGCGCGCGTGCTGGACGGAGCAGAGGCCATCACCTGCCGTCCGGCGGACCTGCTGAAGCCGGAGCTGGCGCAGCTGGAAGCCGACGTGAAGCGCCAGGCGCAGGAGAAGAATATTCAGCTTGCCGACAACGCCATCGACGACGTGCTCACCGTGGCCCTGTTCCCGCAGGTCGGCCTGAAGTTCCTTGAGAACCGCCACAACCCGGCGGCGTTCGAGCCGCTGCCGCAGGCTGAAGAGGTCAAACCGGCGGTGAAAGCAGAGAAACCGGCCGCCTCCGGCGTCTACACCGTGGAAGTGGAAGGTAAGGCCTTTGTGGTGAAGGTCAGCGACGGCGGCGATATCAGCCCGCTGACGGCAGCGGCCCCCGTTCAGGCCACGGCCCCCGCAGCCGCCCCGGCAGGTGCCGGCACCCCGGTGACCGCGCCGCTGGCGGGCACCATCTGGAAGGTCATTGCCACGGAAGGCCAGACGGTGGCCGAGGGCGACGTGCTGCTGATTCTGGAAGCCATGAAGATGGAAACCGAAATCCGCGCCGCGCAGGCCGGGACCGTGCGCGGTATCGCGGTGAAATCCGGGGACGCGGTGGCTGTGGGCGACACCCTGCTGAGCCTGGCGTAAGGAAGAGGAACGGAAATGGAAAGTCTGAACGCCCTGATTCAGGGCATGGGGCTGATGCACCTCGGCGCCGGCCAGGCCGTCATGCTGCTGGTGAGCCTGCTGCTGCTGTGGCTGGCCATCGCGAGGAAGTTCGAGCCGCTGCTGCTGCTGCCGATTGGCTTCGGCGGTCTGCTGTCGAATATCCCGGAGGCCGGGCTGGCGCTGACCGCCCTGGAGAGCCTGCTGGCGCACCACGACGCCGGACAGCTGGCGGTGATTGCCGTGAAGCTCCACTGTACGCCGGATGTCCACGCCATCAGGGAGGCGCTGGCGCTGGCCCTGCCGTCGGTGCAGGGGCAGATGGAGGAGCTCGCCGTGGATATGGGCTACTCCGCCGGGGTGCTGGCCATCTTCTATAAGGTCGCCATCGGCTCGGGTATCGCCCCGCTGGTGATTTTTATGGGCGTCGGGGCGATGACCGACTTCGGCCCGCTGCTGGCCAACCCGCGCACCCTGCTGCTGGGGGCGGCGGCGCAGTTCGGCATCTTCGCCACGGTGCTGGGGGCGCTGACGCTGAACTACTTCGGCATCATCAGCTTCACCCTGCCGCAGGCGGCGGCCATCGGCATCATCGGCGGCGCGGACGGGCCGACGGCGATTTATCTGTCGGGCAAGCTGGCGCCGGAATTACTCGGGGCCATCGCGGTGGCGGCGTACTCGTATATGGCGCTGGTGCCGTTAATCCAGCCGCCGATTATGAAGGCGCTGACCAGCGAGAAGGAGCGGAAAATCCGCATGGTGCAGCTGCGCACGGTGAGTAAGCGGGAAAAAATCCTCTTTCCGGCGGTGCTGCTGCTGCTGGTGGCGCTGCTGCTGCCGGACGCGGCGCCGCTGCTGGGGATGTTCTGCTTCGGCAACCTGATGCGCGAGAGCGGGGTGGTGGAGCGCCTGAGCGACACGGTGCAGAACGGGCTGATAAATATCGTGACCATTTTCCTCGGGCTGTCGGTGGGGGCCAAGCTGGTGGCGGACAAGTTCCTGCAGCCGCAGACGCTGGGGATACTGGTGCTGGGGGTGATTGCGTTCTGCGTGGGGACGGCGGCGGGGGTGCTGATGGCGAAGCTGCTGAACCTGTGCAGCCGGAACAAAATCAACCCGCTGATTGGCTCGGCCGGGGTGTCGGCGGTGCCGATGGCGGCCAGGGTATCGAACAAAGTGGGTCTGGAGTCGGACGCGCAGAACTTCCTGCTGATGCACGCGATGGGCCCGAACGTGGCGGGGGTGATTGGCTCGGCGATTGCCGCCGGGGTGATGCTCAAGTACGTGCTGGCGATGTAAATCGTTACCTTTCCCGGAGGCGGCGCGCTGCGCCTGTCCGGGCTACCGGATCGCAGACGGCTGTAAACCTGTAGCCCGGGTAAGGCGTCAGCCGCGACCCGGGGATTATCCCGGAGGCGGCGCTTAACGCGCCTTGTCCGGGCTGCCAGACTGCACGGACCCGTAGCCCGGTCAGCGCAGCGCCACCGGGAGATTTCCTATAAGGAGGCTTTGATGAATGAAACCATAACATTACGCCCCGAAAGCAGGGCATCGACAAAAGATGTCATTATCGATTACATGCTGGCATCAGTAGATGAAGTTGAACAACTGCAGCCCGCGCTTAACCTGTTAGCGCAACCATCAGTTGCCCGCGGAGGCCATGATTTTTTTGTCCATTGCTATGAGGCGGGTACGCAAAATAAAGCAGCTGAAACAGAACCGGCGCTACCTGATGCGGTATTTCGGGACTCCACGCCGTGGATGCAAAGAAGTGGGCTGCTGTGTGCCGCAGCGGGTCGCCTGAACGCCCTGGGCCAGCCGCTGACGCACAATCGTCTATGCGATCTGGCCGGTCAGTATTGCGCCAGCGTGGCGGATGCTGATGCCGAAACCCGCAGCGGTTTTTATACCGTACGCAGCATATCGCTGCCGGTTTACCGGCGGCTGCTGCGGGATAAGCATCCTTCTGGCATCTGTCTGCAGCAGGCGCTGCTGCACCTGCTGGCCTGGAAGAGCGATTCCCCCTGGGCCCGGCAGCAGGCTCAACGGTTGCTCTGGCAGGGCGGCGTTCTGGGGGATAAAGGCGAGTTTGCGCTCATGACGCTGGATGACGAGCTGCGGGAGCGCCAGTTTGCGTGGCCTGACCTGCGGTCGCTGCTGGCCATAACCGGGTTTCTGGCGACATTCCCGGCCGGGCCGCTATTTGCTGATTGAAAGGTGCTCCCCCGGCGGGGGAGCCTGTTAATTGGTTGCCGGATATTCCTGTACGGCGATATGCAGCGTGATTTTTTTATCGTCGCGCATAATCACCACCGGAATTTCCGAACCCGGACGAATCTCTGCGACCTGATCCATGGTTTCGAGGGCGGAAACGGCGGGCTTGTCGTTAACGGAAATAATCACGTCGTTGGCGCGGATACCCGCCTGGGCGGCCGGGCCTTCCGGCGCAACATCATTCACCACAATCCCCTGCAGCTGATCGATACCGCCGCCGCCCTGCGCATGCATCGGCGCAATTTCGCGGCCGCTGATCCCTATATAGCCGCGAATTACGCGGCCATCGCGGATCAGCTTATCCATAATCTTGGTTGCCAGCTGGAAGGGGATCGCAAAGCCGATGCCCTCCGGCGTTTCGCCGTCGTTGCTTTTATCAAATGACAGGGTGTTGATACCCATAAGCTCGCCCAGCGAGTTCACCAGCGCGCCGCCTGAGTTACCGTGGTTGATCGACGCGTCGGTCTGCAGGAAGTTCTGGCGCCCGGTGGGGTTCAGGCCGATACGGCCGGTGGCGCTGATAATGCCCTGGGTAATTGTTTGCCCGAGGTTGTACGGGTTGCCAATCGCCAGCACGACATCACCGATATGCGGCACGCGTTTCGGATTAATCGGAATGACCGGCAGGCCGCCGCTGGCGTTGATTTTTAATACCGCCAGATCGGTGAGAGTATCGGATCCGACCAGCAGCGCTTCAAAGACCCGGCCATCCTGCAGGGCAACAATAATCTGGTCGGCATCGTTGATAACGTGCTTATTGGTCAGGATATAGCCGCGCTGGTCCATGATCACGCCGGAACCGAGCGTTAGCTGGTTATGGCTGGTGCTGTTAAGGGCGCGGTTATAGACGTTCACGACCGCTGGGGCGGCGCGGCGAACGGCGGAATTATAGCTGGCGGGGGATTCATCCGCGCTATCGTACTGCGTGGTCGGCGAAAGCTGCCACTGGCGCAGCGAAGGCATAACGGCCAGCAGCAGGCCGCCGACAATCAAACCGATAAGTATCGAACGTAAAAACTTTCCAGGCATGATGCAGATATCGTTGATGGATAGACAGGCGCAGCATAACACGTCTTGTCCGGACATCGCACTGCACGCGATGCCCGGAAGGCGAGTTAACGCAGCAGCAGATAGATGCTTTCGCTGCCGCGAATGACGTTCAGCGCAATCACCGTCGGTTTGCTTTCGAGCACTTTGCGCAGTTCGGCAATGGAGCGCACGCGCTCGCGGTTGAGGCCAATAATAATATCGTCTTTATGCAGGCCCGCCTGCGCGGCCGGGCTGCCTTTATCGACATTATCAATGACGATGCCTTTGGTTCCGTCTTTCATCTGACCGTCGCTTAACGATGCGCCCTGCAGGGCCGGTGCGATAAGCTCGGCGCTGGCGGAAGAAGAGGTGCTCTTGTCCAGAGTGACTTCCACTTCAACGGGTTTTCCTTCGCGCAAGAGTCCTAGCTTCACTTTGGTGCCCGGCTCGGTCGTGGCGATGCGTGAACGCAGTTCGGCGAAGCTGTTGAGCGGTTTACCGTTGAGGCTGACGATAACGTCGCCAGATTTAATTCCCGCTTTGGCCGATCCGGAGTTTGGCAGGACCTCGCTGACGAACGCGCCGCGCTGGACGTCAAGGTTCATCGCTTTGGCGATATCCGCGCTCATTTCCATACCTTTAATACCCAGCAGGCCGCGTTTGATTTCACCAAACTGAATAAGCTGCTGGGAGAGGATTTTCGCCATATTGCTGGGGATCGCGAAGCCAATGCCGACGCTGCCGCCGCCCGGGGCCAGAATAGCGGTATTGATACCAATCAGCTCGCCGTTGAGGTTCAGCAGCGCGCCGCCGGAGTTGCCGCGGTTGATTGAGGCATCAGTCTGGATAAAGTTCTCCAGCCCCTCAAGGTTCAGGCCGCTGCGGCCAAGGGCTGAAATAATCCCTGAAGTGGCGGTCTGGCCCAGGCCAAACGGGTTACCGACGGCGACGGCGAAGTCGCCCACCCGCAGTTTATCGGAGTCGGCGATCGCGATTTGCGTCAGGTTGCTGGGTTTTTGCAGCTGCAGCAGGGCGATATCGCTCTGCTCGTCGCTGCCGACCAGTTTGGCATCGAACTCACGCCCGTCGTTGAGCTGGACGCTGATTTTCTGGGCCTGATTAATGACGTGATTATTGGTCAGCACGTAGCCTTTTGCGGCGTCAATAATGACCCCTGATCCCAGGCCTTCAAAAGGCTGCGCCTGCTCTTGCGGCGCGTTGTCGCCAAAGTACTTCTTCAGCTCTTCCGGCATATTTTGCGCGGGTGACGCGGTACCCTCAACCTGTACGCTCACCACCGCCGGCAACACTTTCTCCAGCATCGGCGCGAGGCTTGGCAACGCGCCCTGGCCGGGAACCTGTGTCGGTAAAGACGCTGCTGCCGGAGGTAAGGCGGACAACGACAACCCAATGCTTAACGCTAACGCACTCAACAGCAAAGTCGGTTTATTCATTAGTTGCTGGCTCTCGTAACCTAAGGTGTATGGGAAACGTCCCGAATGGCCCGATGTTATTGAATTTTCGACCCGGTAACAACGTGGGCAATCGTTAAATTGTAGCTGGGATGGAAGGTGGAAACGGGCGCAGAGGGTGCGCCCGGAAAATATTTTTACTGTCGTTGCCGGTTTAGTCGCGCTTTACGCCGCCGCGCAGCAGACCGGATGCGCCTTCAGAGTAGTCGCGCGGCATCTGGACCGGGGCCTGATCGTTGCCCGCTTCGGACTCTTCCAGACGATTGCGGAACGGGTTGGCGTCCGCCATGCTGTCCGGCAGCAGGTTGTTGGAGCTTTTCGCCATATGCTGATACAGCTGGCGGTAATCATGCGCCATGTTATCCAGCAGCTCTGCGCTCCGGGCAAAATGGCTCACCAGCTCTTCGCGGTACTCTTCCAGCTCTGCTTTATTCTTTTCCAGTTCGAACTGCAGCGCCTGCTGTTGGCGTAATTTGCGATTGCCAAAACGCATCGCGACGGCGCCGATAATGATGCCGACAACTAGCCCAATTAGCGCGTATTCCCAGGTCATGAACATCTCCCGTTGTTTTGTGGTTCCGTAGGGTGGCTGTGAGGCTCTCCGCCTGCGCCCGATAGTGCCACTATAACCGCTAATTCCACAGAAGTGGAATCCTGGCGTATCATCACGTAGTGTAGAGCGGCCTTTTTTTCGTCAATCGTGAGCTACGGCATTACGGTTTTCAAGGAATAACAATTAGATCATGCAAAGCCTGTCCCCAACATCGCGTTACCTTTCCTCTCTCAAGGAGGGGAGCCATCAACCTGACGACGTCCAGCGAGAAGCGGTCAGCCGCCTCGATACGATTTATCAAGAACTGCAGAATAAACCTTCGGTCGCGCCGCAAACCGGCGGCGGTCTGTGGGCCAAATTCGGCAAACTGCTGGGCAAGCGCGAACCCGTTGCCGAAACGGCTGCCGTTCGCGGCCTCTATATGTGGGGCGGCGTCGGCAGAGGAAAAACCTGGTTGATGGATCTGTTCTATCAAAGTTTGCCGGGGGAACGTAAACAACGTCTGCACTTTCATCGCTTTATGCTGCGGGTTCATGAAGAGTTAACGTCGCTGCAGGGGTACAGCGATCCGCTGGAAATCGTCGCGGATCGCTTTAAAGCTGAAACCGATGTGCTCTGCTTCGATGAGTTTTTCGTTTCTGATATTACCGATGCAATGCTGCTGGGCGGCCTGATGAAAGCGCTGTTTGCCCGCGGCATAACCCTGGTGGCGACGTCGAATATTCCGCCTGACGAGCTGTACCGCAACGGCCTTCAGCGCGCTCGTTTCCTGCCCGCCATCGACGCCATTAAACAGCATTGCGATGTGATGAACGTCGACGCCGGTATTGATTACCGCCTGCGCACGCTAACCCAGGCGCATTTGTGGCTGTCGCCGCTGAACGCTGAGACGCAGCAGCAGATGGATAAACTGTGGCTGGCGCTAGCGGGGGCGAAGCGCGAGCAGATGCCAACGCTGGAGATCAACCATCGCCCGCTGCCGACGCTGGGCGTTGAGAACCAGACGCTGGCGGCTTCCTTCGCCACGCTGTGCGTGGATGCGCGTAGCCAGCACGACTATATTGCGCTCTCGCGTCTGTTTCATACCGTGATGCTCTTTGATGTGCCGGTGATGACCGGGCTGATGGAGAGCGAGGCGCGGCGCTTTATCGCCCTGGTCGATGAGTTCTATGAGCGCCACGTCAAGCTGGTGGTCAGCGCGGCGGTACCGCTGTATGAGATCTATCAGGGCGAGAGATTAAAATTCGAGTTCCAGCGCTGTTTATCGCGCCTGCAGGAGATGCAAAGTGAGGAGTATCTGAAGCGGGAACACCTGGCGGGGTAAAACCGGGGACAAATCACATAAAGGGGTCGATCTTTGACCCCGACTTCTCTATAATCTTGCGACCCCACGTTACGAGAAGGTTTTTTTCCCAAAACTTTCTATGTGCCGGCATAGGCTATTCGAAGGGGTAGGTTTGCTGGACAATGTCGTGTGAACCTCAACTGACTAAACGTTTGGGTGTTCACCAACGTGTAACTTATTTATTTGGGTAAGCTTTTAATGAAAACTTTTACAGCTAAACCAGAAACCGTAAAACGCGACTGGTATGTTGTTGACGCGACCGGTAAAACTCTGGGCCGTCTGGCTTCCGAACTGGCTCTGCGCCTGCGCGGCAAGCATAAAGCGGAATACACTCCGCACGTTGATACCGGTGATTACATCATCGTTCTGAACGCAGAAAAAGTTGCTGTAACCGGCAACAAGCGCGAAGACAAAATGTACTACCACCACACCGGCCACATCGGTGGTATCAAAGAAGCGACCTTTGAAGAGATGATTGCCCGCCGTCCTGAGCGTGTGATTGAAATCGCGGTTAAAGGCATGCTGCCAAAAGGCCCGCTGGGTCGTGCTATGTACCGTAAGCTGAAAGTTTACGCGGGTAACGAGCACAACCACGCGGCACAGCAACCGCAAGTTCTTGACATCTAATCGGGATTATAGGCAATGGCTGAAAATCAATACTACGGCACCGGTCGCCGCAAAAGTTCCGCAGCTCGCGTTTTCATCAAACCGGGCAACGGTAAAATCGTTATCAACCAGCGTTCTCTGGAACAGTACTTCGGTCGTGAAACTGCCCGCATGGTAGTTCGTCAGCCGCTGGAACTGGTCGACATGGTTGAGAAATTAGATCTGTACATCACCGTTAAAGGTGGTGGTATCTCTGGTCAGGCTGGTGCGATCCGTCACGGTATCACCCGCGCTCTGATGGAGTACGATGAGTCCCTGCGTGGCGAACTGCGTAAAGCTGGCTTCGTTACTCGTGATGCTCGTCAGGTTGAACGTAAGAAAGTCGGCCTGCGTAAAGCACGTCGTCGTCCGCAGTTCTCCAAACGTTAATTGTTTTCTGCTCACGCAGAACAATTTGCGAAAAAACCCGCTTCGGCGGGTTTTTTTATGGATAAATTTGCCATTTCCCCTCTACAAACGCCCCATTATTACCACTTTTTCAGCATTTCCAGAATCCCCTCACCACAACGTCTTCAAAATCTGGTAAACTATCATCCAATTTTCTGCCCAAATGCAGGTGATTGTTCATTTTTTGTTTGGATGACGAACGAAATGAAGTCACGCAAATGGGGTTTTTACATCTGGCTGGCCATGCGTGGTCGGCAGCAGTACAAAAATTCTGAATATACCTGGAGGTTTTCATGGCTGTCGCTGCCAACAAACGTTCGGTAATGACGCTGTTTTCTGGTCCTACTGACATCTATAGCCATCAGGTCCGCATCGTGCTGGCCGAAAAAGGTGTTAGTTTTGAGATAGAGCACGTGGAGAAGGACAACCCGCCTCAGGATCTGATTGACCTCAACCCGAATCAAAGCGTACCGACGCTTGTGGATCGTGAGCTCACTCTGTGGGAATCTCGCATCATTATGGAATACCTGGATGAGCGTTTCCCACATCCGCCGCTAATGCCGGTTTACCCGGTGGCGCGTGGGGAAAGCCGTCTGTACATGCACCGTATCGAAAAGGACTGGTATTCGTTGATGAATACCATTCAGACCGGTACCGCTGCGCAGGCTGATACTGCGCGTAAGCAGCTGCGTGAAGAACTGCAGGCGATTGCGCCAGTATTCACCCAGAAGCCCTACTTCCTGAGCGATGAGTTCAGCCTGGTAGACTGCTATCTGGCACCGCTGCTGTGGCGTCTGCCGGTTCTCGGCGTAGAGCTGGTCGGTGCTGGCGCGAAAGAGCTTAAAGGCTATATGACTCGCGTGTTTGAGCGCGACTCTTTCCTCGCTTCTTTAACTGAAGCCGAACGTGAAATGCGTCTCGGTCGGGGCTAAATGATGGATGTATCACAGCTGACGCCGCGTCGCCCGTACCTGTTACGAGCGTTCTATGAGTGGCTGCTGGATAACCAGCTGACTCCGCATCTGGTCGTTGACGTCACTCTGCCGGGCGTAATGGTCCCGATGGAGTACGCTCGCGATGGGCAAATTGTTCTCAATATTGCCCCACGTGCTGTCGGTAACCTCGAACTGGCCAACGACGAAGTGCGTTTTAACGCGCGCTTTGGCGGCGTGCCGCGCAATGTCTCCGTGCCGATGGCGGCCGTGCTGGCGGTTTACGCGCGCGAGAATGGTGCGGGAACCATGTTCGAACCAGAAGCGGCTTATGATGAAGATGTCACTAGCCTGAACGATGACGAAGAGCTGCCTGACAGCGAAACGGTCATGTCGGTGATCGATGGCGATAAGCCGGATAATCACGACGACGATCCCGACGATACGCCACCGCCTCGCGGCGGGCGTCCGGCGCTGCGCGTCGTTAAATAATGTTTATCAGGCCCTTCGGGGCCTGTTTTATGATCTCAGCAAAATTCCTGTGTTAAAATGGAGCAGCCGTCACGTGCTGTCACAAATCACACAATGGTCCCTATGAGCGCATTTGATCCACAAGCCGAAGATACCCCATCCTCCATTGGCAACACTCTGGGCCGCCGTCCTCTGGCGCGCAAAAAGCTGTCTGAAATGGTGGAAGAAGAGCTTGAGCAGATGATTCGGCGCCGGGAGTTTGCGGAAGGAGAGCAGCTACCGTCGGAACGTGAGCTCATGACGTTTTTTAACGTGGGACGTCCATCGGTTCGTGAAGCGCTGGCGGCGCTGAAACGCAAGGGGCTGGTGCAGATTAATAACGGCGAGCGCGCCCGCGTGTCGCGGCCTTCTGCAGATACCATCATTGGTGAGCTCTCCGGCATGGCGAAAGATTTTTTATCGCACCCGGGCGGAATAGCGCACTTTGAACAGCTGCGCCTGTTTTTTGAGTCGAGTCTGGTGCGCTATGCCGCAGAGCATGCCAGCGAAAAGCAGCTTGAAAAACTCGCTCAGGCGCTAAAAATTAACAGCCAGTCGCTTGATGACAATGCCCTGTTTATCCGTTCTGACGTTGAATTTCACCGGGTGCTGGCGGAAATCCCCGGTAATCCAATCTTTATGGCTATTCATGTGGCACTGCTGGACTGGCTAATCGCGGCCCGGCCTAAGGTGCCAGAACGTGAGCTGCACGAACATAACAGCGTGAGCTATCAACAGCATATCGCTATTGTTGACGCCATTCGTCGTCGCGATCCTGATGAAGCCGATCGCGCCCTACAGACCCATCTCAACAGCGTATCCGCTACCTGGCACGCCTTCGGTCAGAAAGCTCAGCCCCGCAAACGATCCCCTCGCTCATGACGAGCGTTTAGTGAAGCAGATCGCATTATAAGCGATCTCTGTTACTATGCTTATTAAATTATCTGGTATAACAGGTATAAAGGTACATAGTTAATCGTAAAAGTTCAGATGAGGTCGTTATGGCAGTTAATTTACGTGGGGTTATGGCGGCGTTGCTTACGCCATTCGATAGTCAACAAAAACTGGATAAAAACAGCCTGCGTCGGCTGGTTCGTTTTAATCTGAGCCAGGGAGTTGATGGGCTATATGTGGGAGGCTCGACCGGTGAAGCCTTTGTTCAGAGCGGCTCAGAGCGCCAGGAAGTGCTGGAGATCGTGGCGGAGGAGGCGAAAGGTAAAATGGCTCTCATTGCCCACGTCGGCTGTGTGAGTACCCTCGAAAGCCAGCAGCTGGCTCGGGCTGCTGCAGGCTATGGCTTCGATGCCGTATCCGCCGTAACACCGTTTTATTATCCGTTTAGTTTTGAAGAACACTGTGCGCATTATCGGGCCATTATTGAGTCTGCTAATGGTTTACCGATGGTGGTGTACAACATTCCGGCGCTCAGCGGCGTTAAGCTGACTCTCGAACAAATTAATACGTTGGTGACTTTGCCTGGCGTTGGTGCGTTAAAGCAGACTTCGGGAGATCTGTTCCAGATGGAGCAGATCCGTCGAGCGCATCCGGATCTGGTGCTGTACAACGGTTACGATGAGATATTTGCCTCTGGCCTGTTGGCGGGTGCCGATGGCGGAATTGGTAGTACTTACAACATTATGGGCTGGCGTTACCAGGGCATTGTACAGGCATTGAAAGAGGGTGATGTTAGCAAAGCGCAGCAGTTGCAAAGCGGATGTAACAAGGCAATCGATCTGCTGATTAAAACCGGCGTATTCCGTGGATTGAAGAGTGTGCTGCACTATATGGATGTTATTGCTGAGCCGCTGTGCCGTAAGCCTTTTGGTCCGGTAGATGAAAATTATCTGCCGGAGCTGAAAGCGCTGGCGCAGCAGCTAATGCAGGAACGCGGCTGAACGGTGGTCGGGTGGCGAAAACGCTATCCGCTCAGCGATTTACCTTTTCCTGACCGGGTAAGCGAAGCGCTCCCGGAATGACAACGAAAATCGTCGGGAGAGTAAAATGAGTGCAACGACCCAGAACATCCCGTGGTACCGCCATCTCAGTCGTCCTCAGTGGCGTGCGTTCTCTGCTGCCTGGCTCGGATATTTGCTTGATGGTTTTGATTTTGTATTAATCGCCCTGGTACTTACCGAAGTTCAGGGGGATTTCGGCCTGACAACCGTTCAGGCTGCCAGCCTCATCTCAGCGGCTTTCATCTCTCGCTGGTTCGGCGGCCTGATGCTCGGCGCGATGGGAGATCGTTATGGTCGACGCCTGGCTATGGTCAGCAGCATTATACTTTTTTCCCTTGGTACTCTGGCCTGCGGTTTTGCGCCTGGCTATACCACCATGTTTTTTGCTCGTCTGGTTATCGGTATGGGCATGGCGGGAGAGTATGGTTCCAGCGCCACTTATGTGATTGAGAGCTGGCCCCGACATTTACGTAATAAGGCTAGCGGTTTTCTCATCTCCGGGTTCTCTGTGGGCGCTGTGATTGCTGCTCAGGTTTACAGTCTGGTGGTACCCGTTTGGGGTTGGCGAGCGCTGTTTTTTATCGGCATCGTACCTATCGTATTTGCTCTCTGGCTGCGGAAAAACATTCCGGAAGCTGAAGACTGGAAAGAGAAGCATGAGGGCAAAGCGCCAGTACAGACCATGGTCGATATCCTTTATCGGGGCAAACATCGGGTTATTAATATTCTGATGACCATAGTGGCAGCGGTTGCGCTATGGTTCTGCTTTGCGGGCAACCTGCAAAACGCCGGTATCGTGCTACTGCTGGGCGTGATGTGTGCCGTGATATTTATCAGCTTTATGGTGCAGAGCAGCGGCAAGCGCTGGCCTACGGGCGTGATGCTGATGGTCGTGGTACTTTTCGCCTTCCTTTATTCATGGCCTATCCAGGCACTGCTGCCGACTTATCTGAAAACAGAGCTGGCCTATGACCCCGCGACTGTGGCGAAGATTCTGTTTTTCAGCGGCTTTGGTGCGGCGGTCGGCTGCTGCGTGGGCGGGTTTCTCGGTGACTGGCTGGGAACGCGTAAGGCCTACGTTTGTAGTCTGCTGGCTTCACAGCTGTTGATTATTCCGGTCTTTGCTATCGGCGGCACAAACATATGGGTCCTTGGGCTGCTACTGTTTTTCCAGCAGATGTTAGGGCAGGGGATCTCCGGGATCTTACCGAAACTGATAGGGGGTTATTTCGACACCGATCAGCGTGCGGCCGGTCTTGGTTTTACCTACAACGTGGGGGCGCTGGGCGGCGCGATCGCGCCAGTGCTCGGCGCCCTGATCGCCCAGCGTCTCGATCTGGGCACCGCGCTGGGTTCACTCTCTTTTGGCCTGACGTTCGTCGTGATCCTGTTGATTGGTCTGGATATGCCGTCCCGCGTACAGCGCTGGATCCGTCCGGAAGCGATACGAACTCATGATGCAATCGATGGTAAACCACTGAGCGGTGCGGCGCCTTTTAGCGGTGACAAAAGCGGATTAGTTAAGACCAGATAGCGACAGCCTGGCGGTGGTGCCGGGCGAACAAATTTATCAGGGAGCGAGTATGTCTTTGCTTAAAGAACTGGATTTACGCATTAGCGCAAACGGCGGTCTTATTGTTTCCTGCCAGCCGGTACCCGGTAGCCCATTGGATAAGCCGGAGATCGTGGCTGCGATGGCGCTGGCGGCGGAGCAGGCCGGCGCAGTCGCGTTGCGCATTGAAGGTGTAGAGAACCTACGCGCGACCCGGTCGCGGGTGAGGGGGCCTGTTATCGGCATTATTAAACGTGATTTAGATGATTCACCGGTACGCATCACGCCATATCTGGAAGATATTGATGCGTTGGTGCAGGCCGGCGCCGATATTATCGCCGTTGATGGAACCGAGCGTGAGCGTCCTGTGCCCGTGTCAATGCTAGTGGCGCGTATTCATCAGCACAATCGGGTAGCGATGGCCGACTGTTCTTCTCTGAAGGATGGCCTGGCCTGTCACTCTCTCGGCGTGGAAATCATAGGCACTACGTTATCGGGCTATACCACGGCATATACGCCGGATGAGCCAGACCTGGAACTGGTAAAAGCGCTGACGGAAACCGGCTGCCGGGTAAATGCAGAAGGGCGTTATAACACGCCAGCTCAGGCGGCTGAAGCTATGCGCCGAGGGGCGTGGGCGGTGACCGTCGGTTCAGCGATTACCCGTCTTGAACATATTTGCCAGTGGTATAACGCGGCGTTAAAAGAGGCTCAGCCATGACTACGCTGGCGATAGATATTGGCGGTACAAAGCTCGCTGCAGCGCTGGTGGCTGATGACATGCTGATCCGCGACCGCCGCGAACTTTCCACCCCTGCCAGCAAAACGCCGGATGCGCTACGCGCTGCATTAGCAATGCTGGTTGGGCCTTTATACAGTCGGGCGAAGCGCGTTGCGATAGCCTCGACGGGTATTATTCGTGACGGTCATCTGTTCGCAATTAATCCGCAGAATCTGGGTGGACTTATGCACTTTCCGCTGGTGCAGGCATTAGAGGAGCTAACGGACCTGCCGACGCTGGCGGTGAACGATGCGCAGGCGGCTGCCTGGGCTGAATACCGGGCTATTGCTGGTAAGGTCAGCGATATGGCGTTTATTACCGTCTCCACCGGGGTTGGCGGCGGCGTGGTGAGTAACGGAAGGTTGCTTACCGGTGCCGGCGGTTTGGCTGGGCATCTGGGCCACACGCTGGCCGACCCTGACGGACCGCTTTGCGGCTGCGGTCGGGTAGGCTGCGTGGAGGCGATTGCTTCCGGGCGAGGGATTTCGGCAGCCGCGCGGGGCGCGCTTGCCGGCTGTGATGCGAAAGCCATCTTTACCAGCGCGGCTCGCGGGGATGCGCAGGCCCTGGGGCTGCTTGAACGCTCTGCGCATGTCGTAGCGCGACTGATCGCCGATATAAAAGCAATAACCGACTGTCAGCATGTGGTGGTCGGCGGCAGCGTCGGCATGGCTGCTGGTTATCTGGAACGGATACGGAAGTACCTGGCCTGGGAACCATCGGTGTATCACGTAACGCTGAGTACGGCGCACTATCGACATGATGCCGGATTGCTGGGAGCGGCGTTGTTAGCCAGAGGAGATAAATGATGCTGATGGGAGATATCGGGACGCTGGCGGATACAGGGTTGCATCCGGTGCTGGCGGAAGCGTTAACGTTGGCATTAGCCGCCAGGCCGCAGGACAAGGCACCGGGCCGCTATGAACTGCGTAGCGAGAATCTCTTTATGAACGTTATGGCGTTTGTCCCTCTTCCTCCGAAAGGGAAAAAAGCGGAGCTGCATCAACGATATATTGATATTCAGCTGCTGCTGACAGGTGAGGAGCGGATTTTTTATGGGACGATTGGCTCTGCGCGGCAATGCGACGAATGGCGCGCGGAGGATGATTATCAACTCTGCGCGGAGATAGCTCATGAGCAGTCTGTGACATTGAAGCCAGGGATGTTTTTGGTGTTTATGCCGGGTGAGCCACACAAGCCTGGATGCGTAATAACAGAGTCCGCAGAGATTAAAAAAGTGGTGATTAAAGTGCGCTCTGATTTGTTAAGCGCATAAATAAGCCCGATGGGATTACCATCGGGCTTAGCGTCATTTAGCCGGATAACGCTGCTATCCGGATTTTCGCATTACACTTCCAGGTAGTTCAGGATGCCGTCAGCTGCCTTACGGCCTTCGGCAATCGCCGTCACTACCAGATCGGAGCCGCGAACGATATCGCCACCGGCGAAGATTTTCGGGTTGCTGGTCTGGAAGGCGTTGTCGCTGCCTTCCGGCGCAATCACGCGGCCCTGAGAATCGAGCTCAACGCTGTGCTTTGCCAGCCATTCCATGCTGTGTGGGCGGAAACCAAACGCCATCACCACGGCATCGGCGGGCACCACATGCTCAGAACCGGCCACGATTTCCGCGCGGCGGCGGCCTTTTGCATCCGGCTGGCCCATCTCTGTACGCGCCATCTTCACGCCGCAGACTTTACCGTTGGCATTCACTTCAATGCCCAGCGGCTGAACGTTGAACTGGAATTCCACGCCTTCTTCACGCGCGTTTTTCACTTCGCGCTTCGATCCCGGCATGTTCTCCTCATCACGGCGATAGGCGCAGATGACGTGGGCGGCGTTCTGGCGGATCGAGGTGCGCACGCAGTCCATTGCGGTGTCGCCACCGCCGAGAACCACGACGCGCTTGCCTTCCATGCTAACGTACGGTTCATCCGCCGTTTCACCAAAGCCCATGATCTGCTTGGTATTGGCGATGAGGAACGGCAGCGCATCAAAGACCCCGCTGGCGTCTTCGTTTTCCAGCCCGCCGCGCATAGACTGATAGGTTCCGACGCCGAGGAACACCGCGTCGTAATCTTTCAGCAGATCGTCGAGCTGTACATCGCGGCCCACTTCGATATTCAGTTTGAACTCGATGCCCATACCGGTAAAGATCTCGCGACGACGGGTCATCACCTCTTTTTCCAGCTTAAAGGCCGGAATACCAAAGGTCAGCAGGCCGCCGATTTCCGGATGGCGATCGAAGACCACCGCCTTCACGCCGTTACGGGTCAATACGTCGGCGCACGCCAGCCCCGCCGGGCCCGCGCCGATGATGGCGACGGTTTTACCGGTTTGTTTTACGCCGGTAAGGTCAGGACGCCATCCCATTTCGAACGCTTTATCGTTGATATAGCGCTCAATATTACCGATGGTTACCGCGCCGAACTCATCGTTCAGCGTGCAGGAACCTTCGCACAGGCGGTCCTGCGGGCAAACGCGCCCGCACACTTCCGGTAGGGTATTGGTCTGATGCGATAGCTCCGCCGCTTCAAAAATACGCCCTTCGTTGGCCAGCTTCAGCCAGTTCGGGATGTAGTTATGAACCGGGCACTTCCATTCGCAGTACGGGTTGCCGCAGGACAGACAGCGGTCTGCCTGCGCTTTAGCCTGGCCTTCTGAAAACGGCTCGTAAATTTCCACAAATTCAATTTTACGGATCTTCAGCGCTTTCTTTGGCGGATCAACTCGCTGTAAGTCGATAAATTGATAGACATTCTGACTCATCTTAACCCCTTACTGCGCCTGCACCCGCAGCTCAGCTGCGGAACGACTACGGTGACCCAACAGTGCTTTAACATCGCTGGACTTCGGTTTAACCAGCGCAAACTTCGCTGAGAAGGCCGGCCAGTTAGCCAGAATCTCTTCACCGCGCTGCGAACCGGTAAGCTGCACGTGCTCGGTAATTAAACCGCGCAGGTGCTCTTCATGGATGGCCAGAGAGTCAACGTCCAGCACTTCTACCAGCTCAGGGTTCACGCGTTTGCGGAAGTCGCCGTCTTCATCCAGAACGTAACCAAAGCCGCCGGTCATGCCTGCGCCAAAGTTGACGCCGGTTTTGCCCAGCACGCAGACGATACCGCCGGTCATGTATTCACAGCCATTGTCGCCAATGCCTTCGACGACGGTGATCGCACCGGAGTTACGTACCGCGAAACGCTCGCCTGCACGACCCGCAGCATACAGACGACCGCCGGTCGCACCGTACAGGCAGGTGTTGCCGATGATGCTGGCCTCATGGCTACGGAAGGCCGAGCCTACCGGAGGACGAATGGCGAGCAGGCCGCCGGCCATCCCTTTACCCACATAGTCGTTCGCGTCGCCGGTCAGATGCAGCTCAACGCCGCCGGCATTCCACACGCCGAAGCTCTGACCCGCGGTACCGCTAAAGTGGGCGATAATCGGATCGGCTGCCAGGCCCTGGTCACCGTGGGTCTGGGCGATATAGCCGGACAGCGATGCGCCAACGGAGCGGTCGGTGTTGCGGATATCGAACCAGAAAGTTTTGCTCTGCTTGCTGTCAACGTACGGTTTTGCCTGCTGCAGCAGCTGAGCATTGAGTACGCCATTGTCGAACGGCGGATTGTTCTCTGTGCAGTACAGCGCTTTGCCGGGATGCGGCTCCGCGGTTTCCAGCAGCTTGCTCAGATCCAGCTTCTGCTGTTTGGCGGTAAAACCGTCCAGCTCTTTCAGCAGGTCGGTACGGCCAATCAGATCCACCAGACGCTTCACGCCCAGTTGCGCCATCAGCTCGCGCGTTTCGCGGGCGATGAATTCAAAGTAGTTGGTGACCTTAAACGGCAGACCGTGATAGTGGTTCTTACGCAGTTTGTCATCCTGAGTCGCTACGCCGGTTGCGCAGTTGTTCAGGTGGCAAATACGCAGATATTTACAGCCCAGCGCGACCATCGGGCCGGTACCGAAGCCGAAGCTCTCAGCCCCGAGGATGGCCGCTTTGATGATATCAAGGCCGGTTTTCAGACCGCCGTCCACCTGCAGACGAATTTTGTGGCGCAGCCCGTTGGCAACCAGCGCCTGCTGGGTTTCCACCAGTCCCAGTTCCCACGGACAACCCGCATACTTCACGGAAGAGAGCGGGCTGGCGCCGGTGCCGCCGTCGTAGCCGGCAATGGTGATCAAATCCGCATAGGCTTTGGCTACGCCGGTGGCGATAGTCCCGACGCCCGGTTCAGAAACCAGCTTCACGGAGATCATCGCTTTCGGGTTAACCTGCTTCAGGTCGAAAATCAGCTGAGCCAGATCCTCGATAGAGTAAATATCGTGGTGCGGCGGCGGGGATATCAGCGTTACGCCGGGTACGGAATAGCGCAGCTTGGCGATATAGGGGGTGACTTTATCACCCGGCAGCTGGCCGCCTTCGCCGGGCTTCGCGCCCTGAGCGACTTTAATCTGAATAACGTCGGCGTTAACCAGGTAAGCCGGGGTCACGCCGAAGCGGCCGGAGGCGACCTGCTTGATGCGCGAGACTTTATTGGTGCCGTAGCGTGCCGGGTCTTCACCGCCTTCGCCGGAGTTGGAGTTACCGCCGATGCTGTTCATGGCTTCCGCCAGCGCTTCGTGCGCTTCCGGGCTCAGCGCGCCGATAGACATCGCCGCGGTATCGAAGCGTTTAAACAGTTCGCTGGCCGGCTCAACGTCGTCCAGGTTCACCGTGGTTCCGTCCGGCGTTACGCACAGCAGATCGCGCAGCGTTGCCGCCGGGCGCTCGTTAACCAGCTTCGCGTACTGCTGGTAATCGCTGTATTCGCCGCTTTGTACCGCTTGTTGCAGCGTGCGCACCACGTCAGGGTTATAGGCGTGATATTCGCCGCCGTGGACGTATTTCAGCAGGCCGCCCTGATCCAACGGTTTACGCGCCAGCCAGGCACGTTTCGACAGGTTCAGCAGATCCTGCTGGAAATCCTCGAAGCCCGCGCCGCCGATACGGCTGACGACGCCCTGGAAGCACAGGTCGGACACTTCGCGATGCAGACCGACCGCCTCAAACAGCTTCGAGCAGCGATAGGAGGCAATGGTCGAAATCCCCATCTTCGACATGATCTTATACAGACCTTTGTTGATGCCGTTACGATAGTTCAGCATCACCGCGCGGTACGCTTTGTCGATGGCTTTGTTATCCACCAGCTTCGCCAGGGTTTCATAGGCGAGATACGGGTAGATAGCCGTCGCGCCGAAGCCGAGCAGCACGGCAAAGTGGTGCGGATCGCGGGCGCTGGCGGTTTCGACAATAATGTTGGCATCGCAGCGCAGGCTCTTATCGACCAGTCGGGTCTGGATCGCGCCTACCGCCATCGGAGCCGGTACCGGCAGACGGTTTTTGGCGATGTTGCGGTCAGAGAGCACCAGCAGAACGGTACCGCTGCGCACCATTTGTTCGGCTTTATCGCACAGCGCCTTCACGGTTTCAGCCAGCGTGGTTTCGGTGGCATCAAAAGTGATATCCAGGACGTCGGCGCGATAGTGCTCCTCTTCCATGGTGGTCAGCTGTTTAAAATCGGAGTACAGCAGAATCGGCGACTTGAAGCTCAGGCGGTGCGCCTGGCCTTCCGCTTCGCAGAAGACGTTCATTTCACGGCCGATGCTGGTGGCCAGCGACATGACGTGCGCTTCGCGCAGCGGGTCGATCGGCGGGTTGGTCACCTGCGCGAACTGCTGGCGGAAGTAATCGTAAATGATACGCGGCTGGCTGGAGAGCACGGCAAATGGGGTATCGTCGCCCATTGAGCCGACCGCTTCCTGGCCGTTTTCACCCAGTACGCGCAGGACGGAGTCCAGCTCTTCGGCGCTGTAGTTGAACTGTTTCTGGTAGCTGGCGAGGGTATCATCATCCAGCTGGCGGCTACCGACTTCTTCATCCGGCAGCTCTTCGAACGGCACCAGACGACGGACGTTTTTCGCCATCCACTCTTTATACGGGTGACGGCTTTTCAGATCGTTGTCGGTTTCCGCGGAGTGCAGAATACGCCCCTCGCGGGTATCGATAACCATCAGCTCGCCCGGGCCGACGCGGCCTTTTTCAACCACTTCATCCGGCTGGTAATCCCAGATACCGACTTCGGAGGCGCAGGTGATGAGCTTATCTTTCGTGATCACATAGCGCGCCGGACGCAGGCCGTTACGGTCGAGGTTACAGGCGGCGAAACGACCATCGGACATCACGATGCCCGCCGGGCCGTCCCACGGCTCCATATGCATGGAGTTAAAGTCAAAGAACGAACGCAGCTCAGGATCCATGTCCGGGTTGTTCTGCCAGGCTGGCGGAACCAGCAGGCGCATCGCGCGGATAATGTCCATCCCGCCCGCCAGCAGCAGCTCCAGCATGTTATCCATCGAGCTGGAGTCAGAGCCGGTTTCATTGACGAACGGCGCGGCGTCGTGGAGATCCGGGATCAGCGGCGTCTGGAACTTATAGGTACGGGCGCGGGCCCACTGGCGGTTACCGGTGATGGTGTTGATCTCGCCGTTGTGCGCCAGATAGCGGAACGGCTGCGCCAGCGGCCAGCGCGGCACGGTGTTGGTGGAAAAGCGCTGGTGGAACAGGCAGATTGCCGACTCCAGGCGCAGGTCCGCGAGGTCCAGGTAGAAGCGCGGCAGATCCGCCGGCATACACAGACCTTTATAAATGTTGACCAGGTTCGACAGGCTGCAAACGTAGAAATCTTTATCTTCCTGCAGACGCTTTTCGATACGGCGACGCGCGATGAATAAACGGCGTTCCATATCGCGCGGACGCCAGCCAGCCGGGGCGTTCACAAAGATTTGTTCAATACGAGGCAGCGAGGAGAGGGCGATTTCACCGAGAACGCCTTCATTGGTCGGCACATCGCGCCAGCCGACGATAGACAGCGTTTCGCGTTGAAGTTCTTCTTCGACGATGCGGCGCGCCGCTTTGGCCAGTTCAGGATCCTTATTAAGGAACAGCATCCCAACGGCATAATTTTTGGCTAAACGCCAGCCGCGCTCTTCCGCAACAATTCGGAAGAAACGATCGGGTTTTTGTAGCAGCAAGCCACAACCGTCGCCGGTTTTTCCATCGGCAAGAATCGCGCCGCGGTGCTGCATTCGGGCCAGTGCGTGTATAGCGGTTCGCACTACCTTGTGGCTAGGTTCGCCTTCTATGTGGGCGATCAGGCCGAAACCACAGTTATCCCTCTCAAGGGATTTATCGTACAACATATCAGTGAACCTCCCCAGGCTCTACGGGACACCCTCCGATACCGATTGCGCACGGGCACAGAAAGAGCATGGCGACGGGGTTTACACCTCGCATTCGCCCTCTTTAAATCCTTTTCGCATCGGTACACAAGTTTGAGGACTTGCTGTTAAGAGGGAATCTCAATTACTGCATAAATATGATGAGCAGAGCACTCATCCAGAAAGCTTCCAGCGGATTCCCAACTTATCGGGAATCCACACATACGTCAAATGGCAATCTTATTTATACAAAAATGTGCTATACAACACCTAATTTAATGATTTTTAAGAAAATAATGGCATTTTAAATGCCAGGGAAACGTACCGGTCGTCATAATTGAGTGTGATCTGTCTCACTATATCGACGGCGAGACATTATCCTTCTGTGCTGAATTGTTTTTTCATTGCAGTTTTTTAAACTGGTTTTTGTTTGATTTGCGGTGACTGATACTGTTTTATGCCCTGGTAAAGATAATGGCAAATCAGCGGCTATATATAAGGAAAACTCATTACCATAAGGATGAATTAAATTGCAGTTATCTTGAGTGTTTATGCAATGAGATAGGCGGCCGCGTTGACGATTGATCCAGGTCATCGCCGTCGGTAGCTAAAAATGGCAGGCTTGGCCCCTTTCTTAAGGCCGGTCTATCAGATTATGCAGTTACAAAAATTAGTCAATATGTTTGGTGGGGATCTTATGCGCCGCTATGGTGAAAAGGTTCATAAACTGACGCTGCATGGTGGATTTAGCTGCCCAAATCGCGATGGCACTATTGGTCGCGGCGGCTGTACGTTCTGTAATGTCGCCTCTTTTGCCGATGAAGAGCAGCAGCACCGCTCGATTGCTGAACAGCTGGCCCATCAGGCGCAGCGGGTGAATCGCGCAAAGCGCTATCTGGCCTATTTCCAGGCTTATACCAGCACTTTTGCCGAGGTGCAGGTGCTGCGCGCCATGTATCAGCAGGCGGTCAGCCAGGCGAATATTGTCGGGCTATGCGTAGGGACTCGCCCGGACTGCGTCCCCGGCGCGGTACTGGATCTGCTGACTGAATATCGGGAGCAGGGGTATGAAGTCTGGCTCGAGCTGGGGCTACAGACCGCGCATGATAAAACGCTGCACCGAATCAATCGCGGCCACGATTTTGCCTGCTATCAGCGAACCACCCGTCTGGCACGCGAGCGCGGCCTCAAAGTGTGTAGCCACCTTATCGTGGGCCTGCCGGGCGAAGGGCAGCGTGAATGCCTGGAGACCTTAGCGCAGGTGGTGGAGACCGGCGTAGACGGCATTAAGCTGCATCCACTTCATATTGTGAAGGGCAGTATTATGGCCAGGGCGTGGCAGGCCGGCAGGTTAAACGGTATTGCGCTGGAAGCGTATACGGTCACCGCAGGAGAGATGATTCGCCATACTCCGCCAGACGTGATTTATCACCGTATCTCCGCCAGCGCCCGACGCCCGACGCTGCTGGCGCCGCTGTGGTGTGAGAACCGTTGGACCGGGATGGTTGAGCTGGATAAATATCTCAATGAATACGGCGTGCAGGGGTCAGCCATCGGGCGTTGCTGGATCTCTCCGGCTGCTGCCGAATAACGTCATTTCCGGCTGACGGCTCTCCACCGTCAGGCGCGTAACTACAATCCTTCCCGCATTTTTGGCACAACTTACAGCGTCTTGCTCAGAATTGAGTATTATTGTGCGAAGTTGTCGCGAAGGAATCCCTTATGAAGCAAATCCGTATGCTGGCGCAGTATTATGTTGACCTGATGATGAAGCTGGGTCTGGTGCGCTTTTCAATGCTGCTGGCCTTTGCGCTGGTGGTGCTGGCGATCGTTGTGCAGATGGCCGTGACGATGGTGCTGCACGGCCAGGTGGAAAGTATTGATGTGATCCGCTCCATCTTCTTTGGCTTGCTGATTACCCCGTGGGCGGTCTATTTCCTGTCGGTGGTGGTTGAGCAGTTGGAAGAGTCCCGGCAGCGCCTCTCGAGGCTGGTGGAGAAACTGGAGGAGATGCGCGAACGCGATCTCAAGCTGAATGTGCAGCTTAAGGACAACATCGCCCAGCTTAATCAGGAAATCGGCGAACGTGAAAAGGCGGAAGCGGAACGTGAAACGACGCTTGAGCAGCTGAAAATTGAGATGAAAGAGCGTGAAGAGGCGCAAATTCAGCTGGAACAGCAATCCTCCTTCTTGCGCTCCTTCCTGGATGCCTCTCCGGACCTGGTTTTCTATCGTAATGAAGATAAAGAGTTTTCTGGCTGTAACCGAGCGATGGAACTGTTGACCGGTAAAAGTGAAAAGCAGCTTATTCATCTTAAGCCGCAGGATGTTTACAGCGAAGAGGTGGCGGAGAAAGTGCTGGAGACGGATGAGAAAGTCTTCCGCCATAACGTATCGCTCACCTACGAGCAGTGGCTGGATTATCCGGACGGGCGCAAGGCCTGCTTTGAAATCCGCAAAGTGCCTTATTATGACCGCGTCGGTAAGCGGCGCGGCCTGATGGGGTTTGGCCGCGATATTACGGAGCGTAAGCGCTATCAGGACGCGCTGGAGCGGGCCAGCCGTGATAAGACCACCTTTATCTCAACGATCAGCCATGAGCTGCGTACGCCGCTTAACGGCATCGTAGGCCTTAGTCGAATCCTTCTGGATACCGATCTTACCGATGAACAGGAAAGATACCTGAAAACCATCCACGTCTCAGCGGTAACGCTGGGTAATATCTTCAATGATATTATTGAGATGGATAAGATGGAGCGGCGTAAAATTCAGCTGGATAACCAGCCGGTGGACTTTACCGGCTTCCTGGCCGACCTGGAAAACCTCTCCGGCCTGCAGGCGCAGCAGAAAGGCCTGCATTTTGTGCTGGACCCCACGCTTCCGCTGCCGCATAAAGTGATCACCGACGGAACGCGTTTACGCCAAATCTTGTGGAATCTTATTAGTAATGCCGTGAAATTTACTCCGCAAGGCGGGAATGTGAACGTCCGCGTGCGCTACGACGAAGGCGATATCCTGCACTTTGAAGTAGAAGATTCAGGGATTGGCATCCCTGAAGCGGAACAGGATAAAATTTTCGCCATGTATTACCAGGTGAAAGATAGCCAGGGCGGCAAGCCAGCGACGGGCACCGGCATCGGCCTCGCCGTATCGCGGCGCCTGGCGAGGAATATGGGCGGTGATATTTGCGTTACCAGCCTCCCGGGTAAAGGCGCGACTTTTACGCTTACCGTACACGCTCCGGCCGTGGCTGAAGAGGTCGAGGACACGCTGGCGGAAGATGAAATGCCATTACCTGCGCTGAACGTGCTGCTGGTGGAAGATATTGAGCTCAACGTGATCGTGGCGCGCTCGGTACTGGAGAAGCTGGGCAACAGCGTGGATGTGGCGATGACCGGCAAGGCTGCGCTGGAGATGTTTGTACCCGGCGAGTACGATCTGGTTCTGCTTGATATTCAGCTGCCGGATATGACTGGACTCGATATTTCTCGTCAGCTGAAACAACGCTTTGCCGCCGATGAGCTCCCGCCGCTGGTGGCGCTTACCGCTAACGTGCTGAAGAACAAGAATGAGTATCTGGATGCGGGAATGGATGATGTTCTTAGTAAGCCATTATCGGTTCCGGCATTAACCGCGATTATCAAAAAATTCTGGGATGCGCCGGAAGAAGAGGAGAATGCAATGCCATCTATAGATAGCAGTAAATCGGCTTCTGTACTGGATATTCCGATGCTTGAGCAGTATATCGAACTGGTAGGGCCGAAGCTGATTAATGACGGTCTGGCCGTTTTTGAAAGAATGATGCCGGGCTACCTGGCAGTCCTGGAATCCAATTTAACCGCTCGCGACCAGAAAGGCATTGTCGATGAGGGTCATAAGATTAAAGGGGCTGCGGGCTCAATCGGTTTGCGCCATATCCAGCAGTTAGGGCAGCAGATTCAAACGCCGGATTTACCTGCGTGGTCGGATAACGTGGGTGAATGGGTTGAAGAGATGAAATCAGAGTGGCAAAACGATGTCGCGGTGCTGAAAGCGTGGGTCGCGGCGGCAGATAAAAAATGACCCCGGATAAACCGGGGTGCGCGAATACTGCGCCAACACCAGGGAACTGGTCGTTACGCCAGAATCATTTGAGTGATTTTTTTACACGGCGCAACCTGAGGATTTGGCTTACTCGCTCATTAAGATAGCAAACCTTAAATAGTTTGTTACATGAAACAGTAAAATATGTGAAGCATAGCGAGTAATTCAAAATTTTTGACTGCTTTCATAAACTTGTACTAAGGGGCTGATGTGATGAAGAAAATTGGTGTGGTGCTGAGCGGCTGCGGCGTTTATGACGGAAGTGAAATTCATGAAGCCGTCATTACTCTGCTGGCAATAGCCCGCAGCGGCGCTCAGGCCATCTGCTATGCGCCAGATAAAGTGCAAACCGATGTTATCAATCACCTGACCGGCGAAGCGCAGGCGGAAAGCCGTAATGTGCTTGTGGAAGCGGCGCGTATCGCACGCGGAGAGATTCAGCCTTTGGCCAATGCCCGAGCGGATGCGCTGGATGCGCTGATCGTGCCCGGCGGTTTTGGTGCAGCAAAGAACCTCAGCAGCTTTGCTTCACAGGGGAGCGAATGTGAAGTCGATCGCGATCTCAAGGCGCTGGCGCTGGCGATGCATCAGGCGGGTAAACCGCTGGGCTTTATCTGTATCGCTCCGGCACTGTTGCCGAAAATATTTGCTATACCGCTACGCGTGACCATTGGTACCGATCTTGATACTGCCGACGCGGTTGAGGAGATGGGGGCTGAACACGTGCCTTGCCCGGTCGACGATATTGTGGTGGATGAAGACAACAAAGTGGTGACGACCCCCGCGTATATGCTGGCGCAGAACATTGCCGAAGCGGCGAGTGGCATTGAAAAACTGGTCTCTCGCGTATTGGTTCTGACGGCATGACATTTCGCTTTTCGCCGTTGCGGTTAATTAAGCGCTTCGTGCTGAGGCTATTGTTGGCTTGTGCGGTGCTATGGGGCGGCGGGATTGCCCTGTTTAGCTTCGTACCTGTTCCTTTTTCGGCGGTGATGCTGGAGCGACAGGTCGGCGCCTGGCTTTCAGGGGATTTTCATTACCTCGCCCATTCCGACTGGGTGGACATGGATGAAATTTCGCCGTGGATGGGGCTGGCGGTTATTGCCGCAGAAGATCAGAAATTCCCGGAACACTGGGGATTTGACGTCACGGCCATTGAGAAGGCGCTGGCGCATAATGAACGCAATGAGAACCGCATTCGCGGCGCCTCAACCTTGTCGCAACAGACGGCAAAAAACCTGTTTCTGTGGGACGGCCGCAGCTGGCTGAGAAAAGGGCTGGAGGCGGGACTGACCGTCGGCATTGAGACAGTATGGAGTAAAAAGCGGATCCTCACGGTCTATCTCAATATCGCTGAATTTGGTGAGGGGACGTTTGGCGTTGAAGCCGCGTCGCAGCGCTATTTTCACAAACCGGCCAGTAAACTGACGGCTTCCGAAGCCGCGCTGCTCGCTGCGGTGCTGCCTAACCCAATACGCTTCCGCGCCGATGCGCCATCGGGTTATGTTCGCAGCCGTCAGGCGTGGATCCTGCGCCAGATGAGGCAGTTAGGTGGGGAAGGGTTTATGCAGGCGAATAAGCTGCATTGATGATTTCACAACCGGTAACCCGGAAGGCACGCTGCCGCCGGGGGAATGAAAGCTAATCCTCATCAAACCCGGCGTTGAACAGCGCGATAACCGCTGCCAGCGCCTCCACTTCCTGTGGGCCGTTGGCTTCAATCTCGATCTGACGCCCTTTAGCTGAATCGAGCATCAGCAGCGCAATCACGCTATTTGCTTCCGCTTCGGTACCTTCATCATTACGCAGCAGCACCTCGGCATCATAGTTCTGCATTAATTCAAACAGCTTCATCGCCGGGCGAGCGTGCATGCCCAGCTTATTGGTGATTTCAACGGTTTGCTTAACGGTCATGATTTGCGTTTTTCCAGCGTCCGATGACGAGACTGCACGTTCTTACCGCGCGAGCGGAAGTAGTCAGCCAGCTGTTCGGCGATGTAAACCGAACGGTGTTTACCACCGGTACAACCAATGGCCACCGTCAAATAGCTGCGGTTATTGGTCTCCAGCATAGGTAACCATAGCTCAAGATAGCTGCGGGTCTGGTAGATAAAATTGTGAACTTCCGTGTGCCGGTCGAGGAAGGCGGCGACGGGCTTATCGAGGCCGGTCATGGGACGCAGCTTCGGATCCCAGTGCGGGTTCGGCAGAAAGCGCACGTCAAAAACGTAGTCGGCATCGATAGGTATACCGTGCTTAAAGCCAAAGGATTCAAACACCATCGTCAGTTCGCGCTCGCGTTTGCCTAATAAACGCGTGCGCAGCATTTCTGCCAGCTCATGCACCGACATTTCTGAGGTATCGACGATCAGGTCGGCGCGGGAACGCAGAGGCTCCAGCAGGTCGCTCTCTTCATCGATGGCGCTTTCCAGCGACAGGTTTTTACTGGACAGAGGATGTAAACGACGCGTGTCGCTGTAGCGGCGAATCAGGGTGTTACGATCGGCATCCAGGAACAGCAGCTGAGGTGAAAATTCTGCGGGCAGATTTTTCATCGCCTGCTCGAAGATTTCCGGCGACTCGGGCATGTTACGTACGTCAATACTGACGGCTGCCGAGATGTTTCTGTCGGCGAGCGAGCGCGCCAGCTCGGGCAACAGCACAACCGGCAGGTTATCGACGCAGTAAAAACCCATATCTTCCAGCGCTCGCAGGGCGACGGATTTCCCCGACCCTGAACGGCCGCTGACGATCATCAGTACCATGTACCGTTTCTCCTCAGTACGAAAAAGAGTAAGGTGCGACTTCCGTTACGCCTCATTATTACTTCCCGCTTCAGTAATGATTTCATACAGCTCTTCATCACTTTGCGCAGCGCGCAGGCGGCGGCAAATAGTTTTATCTGCCAGACGTTTCGCCACCAGCGAGAGCGTATGCAGATGCGTTTTAGTTTGATCGGCCGGGACAAGAAGGGCAAACAGCAGATCGACGGGTTGATTGTCGATAGCATCGAAGGCAATTGGGGTTTCCAACTGAACAAAAACGCCCACGGCCCGCAGCGTATCCTCTTCGAGTTTACCGTGTGGGATCGCAATACCGTTGCCAATCCCGGTACTGCCCATTTTCTCACGGGTAAGGATCGCCTCGAAGACGATCTGGGGCGGTAAGCCTAGCTGCTTTGCCGCCAGCTCGCTGATGATTTCCAGCGCGCGTTTTTTGCTCTGGCAGTGAACCTGGCTACGGGTACATTCCTGGTTAAGGACATTGCTCAGTTGTAGAGCCGAATCGTTATTTATCATAATTTCACCTGAGCTCTCCTGGCCAACCGCCTGCGGGCGGTTGGCGTAGGCTATTGCCCGGACAATTAGTGTTGTTTCAGTTTATCTTTATGTTTTGTTAGCTGTCTTGCCAGCTTATCGATAAGACCATCGATCGCAGCATACATATCCTGCCCTTCCGCACTGGCATGGATTTCACCACCGTTGACATGCAGATTGGCGTCCGCTATTTGCGTCACCTTCTCCACTTTTAACACAATGTAGACCTGGTTGATCCTGTCGAAAAACTGCTCCAGTTTGCTGAACTTCGTGGTAACGAAATCGCGCATCGCGGGGGTTATTTCAACGTTGTGTCCTGTAATGTTGAGCTGCATAGTGTCTTCCTTATCGGTTGGGTCAAACCAGCTGCTTACGCTGATTTGACGGCGGAATGGATAAAGACTCTCGGTACTTAGCAACGGTTCGCCGCGCCACCATAATACCCTGATCGGATAGCAGGGTGGTGAGCTTACTGTCACTCAATGGTTTCGCGGGGTTTTCCGCGGCGATTAATTTCTTCACCAGCGCACGAATGGCCGTCGACGATGCTTCGCCGCCGCCTTCGGTGTTTACATGGCTGGAGAAGAAATACTTCAGCTCAAAAATACCGCGCGGACTGTGCAGGTATTTTTGCGTAGTAACGCGTGAAATGGTGGATTCATGCATTTCGACGGCCTGAGCGATGTCCGCCAGCACCATCGGTTTCATAAACTCTTCACCTTGTTCAAAAAAAGCCTGCTGCTGTTCGACAATGCAGCGGCTGACGCGCAGAAGGGTGTCGTTGCGGCTCTCGAGGCTCTTGATAAGCCAGCGCGCTTCCTGCAGGTTGCTGCGGATAAACTGGCCGTCAGCGTCATTGCGCGTACTGTTACCCATGGCGGCATAGTGCTGGTTGATCTTCAGGCGCGGAAGGCTATCTGAATTGAGCTCAACGACCCAACGATCGTTCACTTTACGCACCAGAACGTCAGGAATGACATATTCTGGCTCGCCAGTCTGGATCGACTGGCCCGGGCGCGGATCCAGCGATTGGATCAGATTTACCGCTTCCTTTAGCACGTCTTCTTTGAGGCGGGTCACGCGCATCAGGCTACGGAAGTCGTGATTGGCAAGCAGATCAAGGTGATCGCTGATGATCAGGCGAGCTTCATCAATCCACGGCGTCTCTTTGGCAAACTGTGAAAGCTGCACCAGCAGGCAATCGCGTAAATCTTTTGCTGCCACGCCGACGGGATCGAAACGCTGAATGCGCTTGAGAACCGCTTCTACTTCTTCAAGCCCGATTTCATCATCGCCAATACTTTCCACGATGTCTTCGACAGGAACGGTCAGGTAGCCAGTATCATCAACGGCATCGACGATAGAGGTCGCGATCGCGCGATCGGTATCGGTGAAGGGCGTCAGTTCAACCTGCCACATCAGATAATCCTGCAGGCTTTGCGTGGTCTCGCCCTGGTAGACGGGCAGTTCATCATCCTGATAATCAACGCCGTTGCCTGACGGCGTTCCGGCGGTGTAAATCTCATCCCAGCTGGCATCAAGCGGCAGCTCTTCGGGCATGTCTTTCTGCTCAAGGGCGTCGACGGTATCCAGAGACTCACGATCTTCGGCCTCTTTGGTTTCTACCTCATCGTGAAGATCGGTTTGCTCCAGCAACGGGTTGCTGTCCAGCGCCTGCTGGAGTTCTTGCTGGAGTTCTAACGTGGACAGCTGCAGTAGACGAATCGCCTGCTGCAGTTGTGGCGTCATGGCAAGCTGTTGGCTTAGCCTTAATTGCAAACCTTGCTTCATATTCAGGGCCAATATCTCCGGCTAAAACGTCTGTAACCTCTACCCTATCAGAGTCTGAAGTCTTCCCCAAGATACACGCGCTTAACCTGCTCGTCTTCAAGGATTTGCTGTGGCGTACCGTGAGCTATCAGGTGGCCCTGGCTGACGATATAAGCACGCTCACACACGGCCAGCGTTTCCCGGACGTTATGGTCGGTTATCAGGACGCCAAGACCGCTGTCGCGCAGGTGTTCAATAATGCGTTTGATATCAATGACGGAGATGGGGTCCACGCCGGCGAAGGGTTCATCCAGCAGGATAAATTTCGGGTTAGCGGCCAGCGCGCGGGCGATCTCGACGCGGCGGCGTTCACCACCGGAGAGCGCCTGGCCGAGGCTATCGCGCAGATGCTCAATGTGAAACTCCTCCATCAGCTCTTTCGCCCGGTCTTCACGCTGCTCGTTGCTCAGGTCGTCGCGAATCTGCAGTACCGCCATCAGGTTATCGTAAACGCTCAGGCGGCGGAATATGGAGGCCTCCTGCGGCAAATAGCCGATTCCGCGACGCGCGCGCGCGTGCAGGGGTAGCAGGCTGATATCTTCATCATCGATGATAATGTTGCCGGCGTCGCGCGGTACGATACCAACGACCATATAGAACGTGGTGGTTTTACCGGCACCGTTCGGACCGAGCAGACCAACAATCTCGCCCGAATTCACGGTCAGGCTGACGTCTTCTACAACGCGGCGGCCTTTATAGGCTTTAGCAAGATTCTTTGCAGTTAATGTTGCCATAACGAATTACTTACCCTTCTTTGACTGATCGCTACCCTTGTCCTGCAGCTGCGAAGGAACCAGAACCGTGGTCACGCGCCCGCCTTTATTGCTGAAGGCCTGCATTTTTTGCTCTTTCACCAGGTAAGTGATTTTGTCGCCCTGGATATTGCTATCGATCTGTTCCAGATGCGCATTGCCGGTCAGGACGACAAAGTCGTTTTGCAGTTCATAATGCATTTTCGACGCGCGGCCTTTTACCGGCTTACCGTTGTCCTGCATCTGGTAGAAGGTGGCCGGGTTACCGTAGCCATCAATAACCTCTTTGCCTTTCTCTCCACCCGGACGGGTCACAACAACTTTGTCGGCGTTGATTTTGATCGTTCCCTGAGTGACGACAACATTCCCCGTAAAGGTGACGACGTTGCCCTGCATATCCAGCGACTGCTGATCGGATTCAATGTGAATCGGCTGATCGGTATCACCTGTCTTTGCCTGTGCCGACAGGCTGGCGGCCAGTAAGGCGCTGGCGAGCGCAATCTTAAGGCTGAGTTTGTTTGTTCTGAATTTCATATGAGGTTCTAACCTTTTCAATCAGCTCGGCATTTTTACTGCGCAGGTTCCCGCGCATTTTCAGGCCGCTGGAATTAAATGTTGTTCCGTACAACGTCACCATGTCATCGGAGGTAACATCCTGCGTCACCAGGTTTATCTGGGCGTTATCCGTCGTAATTTTGCGCAGTTGAGAATCCGCCGTCAGCGCATTTACCTCAACGTGCCCGTAAAGATACAGCATGCGGTCATTCGTCAACTTAGCTTTATCCGCTTTGATAGACCAGGTTGGTACTTTATTGGTATCAAAGGTGGTCATCACCGGTTTTGTGAACCACGAGAGCTGCTGTTCGGAAAAATACTCCACGTGTTCCGCGATGAGCCGGTAGTTAAGCGCTCCTTCGGGGCTATACACGACGGTATCAGTATGCTCGCTGGTATACGTTGGATCGTCAGGATTGATCGCTTGCTGGGTGGTATCGTCCGTACTCGCCAGGTTCAGGCCGATCAGGATCAGCGCGACCAGCGACAGTAAAATGATAACCCAACGTCTGGTTTTACTCATATAGATTGCCCTTTGGCCTCATCCAGCTTGCCCTGCGCCAATAGTAGCAAATCGCACACTTCGCGTACCGCTCCGCGACCCCCGTTGATACGAGTAACGTAATCCGCGCGCGGGAGCAGCAACGGATGCGCATCGGCTACCGCTATGCTTAAACCCACTTCAGCCATCACCGGCCAGTCGATCAGATCGTCGCCAATATAGGCGACTTCATCCGCGCTAACGGCCAGTTTATTGAGTAGTTCACGAAACGCCAGCAGCTTATCCGACTGCCCCTGGTAGAGATGCGTAATGCCCAGCGTTTGGCAGCGATCTTCCACCAGTTTAGCGTTTCGCCCGGTAATTATCGCCACTTCAATATCTGAAGTCAGGGCGCAGCGGATACCGTAGCCGTCGCGCACGTTAAACGCCTTCAGCTCTTCGCCGTTGTTACCCATATAGATAAGACCGTCGGACAAAACGCCGTCTACATCAAGTATCAATAAACGGATCTTCGCCGCCCGGTCAAGAAAGTCCTGGCTTACCGGCCCGTAGCAGGTCGCTATCAGGGCATCAGCATTATTCATTATTTTTTCCTTACTTACACTACGCCCGCGCGCAGGAGATCGTGCATATGTATCACACCTACCAGACGGTCGCCATCAGCAACCAGCACGCAGGTGATATGACGGGACTGCATCAGGTTCAGCGCATCAACGGCCAGCGTGCCGGGACGGATGCGGATTCCGCCTCGCGTCATCACTTCGGCAATACTGGCGTTACGCATATCAATGCCGGTATCAAATACGCGGCGCAGATCGCCATCGGTGAAGATGCCGATGATATTCATTTCATCATCGCAAATGGCGGTCATGCCTAAATTTTTGCGCGTGATTTCCAGCAACGCATCGCGGAGCGTGGCCTCCAGGCCAACGTGCGGAATTTCATCGCCGGTGTGCATGATATCATTGACCCGCAGCAGTAGCTTACGGCCCAGAGCGCCGCCGGGGTGCGATAGCGCAAAATCTTCAGCGGTAAAACCGCGGGCTTCCAGCAGCGCTACGGCAAGGGCATCGCCCATGACCAGCGCGGCGGTGGTGCTTGACGTGGGGGCCAGCCCTAACGGGCAGGCCTCTTTGGGCACCTTCACGCACAGATGAATATCCGCCGCGCGCGCCATGCTGCTTTCCGGTCGGCTGGTGATACAAATCAGCGCCACCTGCTGGCGCTTAAGCACCGGAATCAGGGCGAGGATTTCATTTGACTCGCCCGAGTTGGATAGCGCGATCACCACGTCGCATGGAGTTACCATGCCTAAATCGCCGTGCGCGGCCTCACCGGGATGAACGAAGAAAGATGACGTTCCGGTACTGGCGAAAGTGGCTGCCATTTTTCGCCCGATATGGCCGGATTTCCCCATTCCCATCACCACAACTTTACCGGTACAGCGGAAAATGGTCTCACAGGCACGGGTAAAATCTTCATTAATGTATTGATCGAGCTGGGCCAGACCTTCACGTTCAATGTCCAGAACCTCGCGGCCTGCCCGTTGAAAGTCAAAATCCGCTGGCAAATCTATTTGCGACATAATGTTATCCCGAATCATTCAACGAAGAGCGGCGCTGTCCAGTACAGCATCGCTAACCAAAGCACAAAACCACCCAGCAGCAGGGCACCGGCAAGGCGACCTGGCTGCTGCTTACGGCGCCAGCACAGCGCGGCGAAGATCAGGCTGACCAGCAGCATGACGCCATAATCGCGGGTAAAGGCCTCGGCGGCAAAGGTGCCTGGCGCAATCAGCGCGGGGAGCCCGAGGACCAGTACAATATTAAGAATATTAGCGCCAATGATATTGCCGATAGCGATGTCATTTTCGCCTTTTCGCGCTCCGGCGATGGCCGTGGCCAGTTCGGGCAGGCTGGTGCCGATAGCGACGACCGTTAAGCCGACGGTCAGTTCGCTGATAGCAAAAAAGTTTGCCAGCACCGTGGCGTTATCGACCACCATCCGCGTAGCCATCGGCATCACAATCATCGCGACGCCCAACCAGAGCAGCGCGACGGGAAGCGAGCCTTCTCGCGGCAGCTCCGCCAGCTGTTCACGGGTCAGGCTGTCGTTACCCTGGCGTTCCGCAAGGCGGGCAATTTTAAGGGTAAACAGCAGCCACAGAATGGCCAGCGCCAGCAAAAAAAGGCCGTCTATCCGCGTAAGCTGGCCGTCGTACAGCACAAAACCTGCCAGTAAACTGACCAGCAACATTAACGGCAATTCGCGGCGCAGGATATCAGAATGCACGGTAAAAGGTTGAAACAGCGCGGTGAGGCCGAGGATCAGCAGGATATTGGTGATATTCGATCCGAGAGCGGTGCCGATCGCCAGATCGGTTTGCCCATGCAGGGAAGCGGCGGCGGAAACAATCACTTCCGGCAAACTGGTACCGATGCTGACCACCGTCATGCCAATAATCAGGGGAGGGATCCCCAGCATACGGCAGAGTATTGAAGCGGCGTAGACCAGACGATCGGCGCTGTAGACAACCAGCAATAAACCAATAATTAACAGAGCCGTCGCTAAGAGCATCTAAAGTCCTTTCTTCAGGTATAATCGTTGCCTCGCTGGCCGTCCGTAGGCAGCGTAACGAATTCTTAATTTTGACTTTATGTGTGCCAAAAGTAAAACAAATGCCAGCTTTCGCTAACCCGGGCGGGTAAGATTCTGTAAAAATGTTGGGTTTGTGGTGAAAGAAAGCGCCATGCTTAGCCCGACGGGTGTCTAGTAAGGATGATTTTATGAGCCAGAGTTCGGCGAATCTAGTCGAAGTTCGCGGTATTCGCTTCTCGAGGGGCGATCGCGTGATCTTCGATGATATCTCGCTATCGGTACCCCGCGGCAAGATCACCGCGATAATGGGGCCATCAGGGATCGGCAAAACCACCCTGTTACGTCTCATCGGCGGTCAAATCCCGCCCGATAAAGGCGAGATCCTGTTTGATGGTGAAAACGTACCGCAGATGTCGCGTTCGCGCCTGTATACCGTCCGCAAGCGCATGAGCATGCTGTTTCAGTCCGGCGCGCTGTTCACCGATCTGAATGTGTTCGATAACGTCGCTTATCCCCTGCGCGAGCATACGCGTTTGCCGGAAGCGCTGCTGCACACCACGGTGATGATGAAGCTGGAAGCCGTCGGGCTACGCGGAGCCGCGAAGCTGATGCCTTCTGAGCTTTCCGGCGGCATGGCGCGCCGTGCCGCCCTGGCGAGGGCGATTGCGCTCGAACCTGATTTAATCATGTTCGATGAGCCCTTTGTCGGGCAGGACCCCATTACGATGGGGGTACTGGTGAAGCTGATTTCTGAACTCAATAGCACCCTGGGTGTCACCTGTATCGTGGTTTCGCATGATGTGCCGGAGGTGCTCAGCATCGCGGACTTTGCATATATCGTGGCGGACAAAAAGGTCGTAGCGCATGGGAGCGCGCAGTCGCTGCGTGAAAATGCCGACCCTCGGGTCCGTCAGTTCATTGATGGTATCGCCGACGGCCCGGTGCCGTTCCGCTATCCGGCGGGGGATTATCATCATGATTTATTGGGCAAAGGGAGTTAAGCGACTCATGTTGTTAAATGCGCTAGCCGCGCTTGGGCATCGCGGTATAAAAACTATCGCGACGTTCGGGCGTGCTGGATTAATGCTCTTCAACGCGGTTGTGGGCAAGCCTGAGTTTCGCAAGCATGCGCCGCTGCTGGTGCGTCAGCTATACAACGTTGGCGTGCTATCGATGCTGATCATCATTGTATCGGGGCTGTTTATCGGTATGGTGCTGGGTCTGCAGGGCTATCTGGTGTTGACCACCTATAGCGCCGAAACCAGTCTGGGCATGCTGGTGGCGCTGTCGCTGCTGCGTGAGCTGGGGCCGGTGGTCGCCGCGCTGCTGTTTGCCGGGCGTGCCGGCTCGGCGCTGACTGCTGAAATTGGCCTGATGCGCGCAACGGAACAGCTCTCCAGTATGGAGATGATGGCGGTCGACCCGCTTCGCCGCGTGATCTCTCCGCGTTTCTGGGCGGGGGTGATTTCACTGCCGTTGTTAACGATTATTTTTGTGGCGGTCGGCGTATGGGGCGGCTCGCTGGTTGGTGTCAGCTGGAAGGGCATCGATGGCGGCTTCTTCTGGAGCGCGATGCAAAATGCCGTTGACTGGCGGATGGATCTGGTTAACTGCCTGATTAAGAGCCTGGTTTTCGCCATTACGGTAACATGGATCGCGTTATTTAACGGTTATGACGCTATCCCCACTTCCGCCGGGATTAGCCGGGCGACGACGCGTACCGTGGTGCATGCGTCGCTGGCGGTTCTGGGGCTGGATTTTGTGCTGACTGCGCTGATGTTTGGGAATTGAGTTCATGCAAACGAGAAAAAATGAAATCTGGGTAGGGGTGTTTTTACTGGTTGCGCTGCTGGCCGCGCTGTTTGTCTGCCTGAAGGCGGCAAACGTAACCTCTTTACGTACCGAACCGACTTATCGGCTCTATGCCACTTTTGACAATATCGGCGGTCTGAAAGCGCGCTCTCCGGTGCGGATTGGCGGCGTTGTCGTTGGACGCGTGGCGGATATTACGCTCGATCCTAAGACCTACCTGCCTCGCGTCGCGCTCGATATTGATGAGCGCTACAACCATATTCCGGATACCAGCTCGCTGGCGATCCGAACTTCCGGTCTGCTGGGCGAACAGTACCTGGCGATGAACATCGGGTTTGAAGATCCTGAGCTGGGAACCACTATCCTTAAAGATGGCGGTACCATTCAGGACACCAAATCCGCAATGGTGCTGGAAGATTTGATAGGCCAGTTCCTTTATAACAGTAAAGGTAGCGACAATAAGAATTCTGGCGATGAACAGGCTGCTGGAGAGAGTCATACTGACGCTACGCCGCCAGCCGGCACGACGCACTAATTTCAGGAGAGTTAAGATATGTTTAAACGCTTACTAATGGTCGCCATGCTGGTGATTGCACCTTTGACTGCGGCCACCGCCGCGGATCAGTCCAATCCGTACAAGCTGATGGACGAAGCGGCGCAGAAAACCTTCGATCGCCTCAAGAACGAGCAGCCGAAGATTCAGGCTAATCCGAACTACCTGCGCGATATCGTCGATCAGGAACTGCTGCCCTATGTTCAGGTGAAATACGCCGGCGCGCTGGTGTTAGGTCGTTATTACAAAGAAGCGACCCCGGCGCAGCGTGAAGCCTATTTTGCCGCCTTCCGCGAATATCTGAAGCAGGCCTATGGCCAGGCGCTGGCGATGTATCACGGTCAGACCTATCAGATTGCCCCTGAGCAGCCGTTGGGCAGCGCGACCATTGTTCCTATCCGCGTCACCATCCTTGATCCGAATGGCCGTCCGCCGGTGCGCCTGGATTTCCAGTGGCGTAAAAATACCCAGACCGGTAACTGGCAGGCGTACGACATGATTGCGGAAGGGGTGAGCATGATCACCACTAAACAAAACGAGTGGAGCGATCTGCTGCGTACTAAAGGCGTTGATGGTCTGACGGCGCAGCTGAAGGCAAGCTCAGCGCAGCCGATTACTCTGGAACAGAAAAAATAATGACCGGGCAGCTGAGCTGGGCTCGCGATGGTGAGACGCTGGCGCTGCGCGGAGAGCTGGACCAGGATCTTCTGGTCCCGCTGTGGGAAGCGCGCGCGCAGGCGACGGATGGCGTGTCTGCCATCGACCTGAGCGCCGTGACCCGCGTGGACACCGCCGGGCTGGCGCTATTAGTGCATTTTATCGCACTGGTTCGTCGGCAGGGTGGGAAGGCTAAATTGACCGGGAAGAGTGAAAATCTGCAAACCCTGGTCAGGTTGTATAACCTTCCTGCTGATATGATCCCATAACTTTTTCAGTGCCTTAGTGCTGAAGCTATTCTGAAAGCCCCATCAAACTTTTCGATGGGGCTTTTTGCTTGTTTAAGACGGCGCCACTTTCCTCTAAGATGTTGGGCTGTTTTCACTATCAGATAAATGTAGCCCATGGAAAATCATGAAATTCAGACCGTGCTGATGAACGCACTCTCCCTTCAGGAAGTCCACGTCTCTGGCGATGGCAGCCACTTTCAGGTTATTGCTGTGGGTGAGATGTTCGACGGCATGAGTCGGGTCAAGAAGCAACAGGCTATCTATGCCCCGCTGATGGAATATATTGCCGATAACCGCATCCATGCTCTGTCGATTAAAGCGTTTACTCCGCAGGAGTGGGCGCGAGACCGCAAACTTAATGGCTTATAAGCTGTGGGGATGTTCCCCGCAGCGTATGTGAATTCTTAACAGAGAACAGAATCAATGGATAAATTCCGTGTTCAGGGGCCAACTCGTCTTCAGGGCGAGGTCACCATTTCCGGCGCGAAAAACGCCGCCCTGCCAATCCTCTTTGCCGCGCTATTAGCCGAAGAGCCGATTGAGATCCAAAACGTACCGAAGCTGAAAGACATCGATACCACCATGAAGCTGCTGAGCCAGCTGGGCGCGAACGTTAAGCGCAACGGCTCCGTATGGATCGATGCCGGCCCGGTCGACGTTTTCTGTGCTCCGTATGACCTCGTCAAAACCATGCGCGCGTCTATTTGGGCGCTGGGACCGCTGGTGGCGCGTTTTGGCCAGGGGCAGGTTTCTCTTCCCGGCGGCTGCGCCATCGGCGCGCGCCCCGTTGATTTACACATTACCGGCCTTGAGCAGTTGGGTGCGGAAATCAAGCTGGAAGAGGGTTATGTCAAGGCGTCGGTTAATGGACGTCTGAAAGGCGCGCATATTGTGATGGATAAGGTCAGCGTTGGCGCTACCGTGACCATCATGAGCGCTGCGACGCTGGCGGAAGGTACGACCGTTATCGAAAACGCCGCGCGCGAGCCGGAAATTGTCGATACCGCGAACTTTCTCAACACGCTGGGTGCGAAGATCAAAGGTCAGGGTACCGATCGTATCACCATCGAAGGCGTAGCGCGCCTCGGCGGCGGCGTCTACCGCGTTCTGCCGGATCGTATTGAAACCGGGACGTTCCTGGTGGCGGCGGCGATTTCTGGCGGTAAGATCCTGTGCCGCAATGCCCAGCCGGATACCCTTGATGCGGTTCTGGCCAAGCTACGCGACGCCGGTGCGGATATCGAAACGGGCGAAGACTGGATTAGCCTGGACATGCACGGCAATCGTCCGAAGGCCGTCAACGTGCGTACTGCCCCACACCCAGGCTTCCCGACCGACATGCAGGCTCAGTTCACCTTGCTGAATCTGGTTGCCGAGGGCACCGGCGTGATCACCGAGACGATCTTCGAAAACCGTTTCATGCATATCCCGGAACTGATCCGTATGGGCGCGCATGCGGAAATCGAAAGCAATACGGCGATTTGCCACGGCGTGAAGCAGCTTTCTGGCGCCCAGGTGATGGCGACGGATCTGCGTGCGTCAGCCAGCCTGGTACTGGCGGGCTGTATTGCGGAAGGTACGACGATTGTCGATCGTATTTACCACATTGACCGCGGCTACGAACGTATCGAAGACAAGCTTCAGGCGCTGGGTGCGAATATCGAACGCGTCAAAGGCGAATAAGCCATATAAGCCTGTAGCAGCAGCCCTCTGACGTTTGTCCGGGGGCTGTTGTCTGCAACCTCGCTTTACTTGTTGTTCTTCCTTGGGCGCATCATTTGCGTTCTGTCGATAAACTGATGGGTATGGGGATCGTGATAGCGCGATGGCCATATTACCCACGGATCGGTTTCCAGCGCGTTAGCAATAATCAGCTCGCCCTTGGGCCAGGGCCGGGTCAGTGCATTGGCGAGCGTTGAAGAACTTAAACCATTACGCCGCGATTCAGCTGCCAGCGACGTCCCTTTTTTGCGTAATCCGGCAATAATATCCGCCGGATGCCAGTCGATGAACTTATCCATAAATTCTCCTGGTAATAAACATGCCTGGCGTCCTTAATGGACGACAAAATGACTATACCGCGGGTTCCAGTAATGTTCTAACAAGTTCTTTTAATGGGTTTGATATTAGGAATATATCAAGGGATACGGCTGGATCTTGGTTTTTTGACGCTTACTGGAACTTTCCCGCGGTTTGCGCGGGAAAGCAAGAGGAGGGGTTAGTGATCGCGTTGCACAGCGATGTGGGCAAGACCGATTAGCGCTTCACGCCACGGAGAATCGGGAAGGACCTGAAGCGCGGCAATCGCTTTATCAGCCTCTTCCTCCGCGCGTTTTTGGGTCCATTCCAGCGAGCCGCAGGTTGCCATCGTTTCCAGTACGGCGTCGAGAAGATGACGGCCATTACCCTGCTCAATCGCCCCACGGATCATGGCGGACTGTTCTGCGTTGCCGTGTTGCATAGCATGCAGCAGCGGAAGGGTGGGTTTGCCTTCATTCAGATCGTCACCGACGTTTTTACCCAGACGCTCACCGTCTGAACTGTAGTCAAGCAGATCGTCAATCAGCTGGAAAGCGGTACCCAGATAGCGTCCGTAATCCTGTAACGCTTTTTCTTGTTCCGCGCTGCAGTCGGCCAGAATGCCGGAGCACTGGGCTGCGGCTTCAAACAAACGTGCGGTCTTGCTGTAAATGACCCGCATGTAGTTTTCTTCAGTGATATCCGGGTCGTTAACGTTCATCAGCTGCAGGACTTCCCCTTCGGCAATGACGTTAACGGCTTCTGACATCACTTCCAGCACTCTCAATGACCCAAGGCTGGTCATCATCTGAAAGGCGCGGGTGTAGATAAAATCACCGACCAGCACGCTAGCCGCATTGCCAAAAGCGGCGTTTGCGGTGGCTTTTCCCCGGCGCATATCAGACTCATCGACGACATCATCATGCAGCAGGGTGGCGGTATGGATAAATTCGATCAGCGCGGCAATGGCGACGTGAGCGTTTCCCTGATATCCAACGGCACGCGCGGCCAGTACGGCGATCATCGGGCGAATGCGTTTACCGCCTCCGCTAACAATGTAATAGCCTAACTGATTGATAAGCTGAACATCAGAGTCGAGTTGCTCAAGAATTGTCGCATTGACGCCCGCCATATCCTGCGCGGTTAACTCATTGATTTTTTCTAAATTCATCGCAAAAGCCGGGCCAAATGTCCTGTTACCGCGTATCCGAATGGGATCACAGAAGGATTAAGACAGAATTAAAAGAAGCTATGATTGTACTGAAAAATTGCCGTAGTTAAACGCTGGAGTGAAAGTTGTGTTTTTTTTCTGCGTTGATCGCTGATCGCTCTTGTCAAAGGCTCGCGTTTTGCGTAATATTCGCGCCCTATTGTGAATATTTATAGCGCACTCTGAATCATACGAAGAGGTGCGCGGAAGCGGAGTTTTATATGTACGCGGTTTTCCAAAGTGGTGGTAAACAACACCGAGTAAGCGAAGGTCAAACCATTCGCCTGGAAAAGCTGGACATCGCAACTGGCGAAGCTGTTGAGTTCGCAGAAGTGCTGATGATCGCAAACGGTGAAGAAATTAAAATCGGCGTTCCTTTCGTTGAGGGCGGCGTAATCAAAGCTGAAGTTGTTGCACACGGTCGTGGCGAGAAAGTTAAAATCGTTAAGTTTCGTCGTCGTAAACACTACCGTAAGCAGCAGGGCCATCGTCAGTGGTTCACTGATGTGAAAATTACTGGCATCAGCGCCTAAGACCTGAGGAGAGATTTAAATGGCACATAAAAAGGCTGGCGGCTCAACTCGTAACGGTCGCGATTCAGAAGCTAAACGCCTGGGCGTTAAGCGTTTCGGTGGCGAATCCGTTCTGGCGGGTAGCATCATCGTTCGTCAACGTGGTACCAAATTCCACGCTGGCACTAACGTAGGTTGCGGTCGTGACCACACTCTGTTTGCTAAAGCAGACGGTAAAGTGAAATTCGAAGTTAAAGGCCCGAACAACCGTAAATACATCAGCATCGTTGCTGAGTAAGTTTTTCGTGGTCCGGTAACGGATTAAAGCCCCGCAACGTGTTGCGGGGCTTTTTACATTGAAACCCCGGAAAATTTTCTGCAGGGAAAACGGGCATGAAGCAGCAGGCCGGCATCGGCATTATTTTAGCGCTCACCACGGCGATGTGCTGGGGTGCCCTGCCGATAGCAATGAAGCAGGTTCTTGAAGTGATGGAACCGCCGACGGTGGTGTTTTACCGCTTTTTGATGGCAAGTTTTGGTCTTGGCGCTATCCTCGCCATGAAAAGAAAGCTGCCCCCGCTGCGGATTTTTCGCAAGCCGCGGTGGTTGGTACTGCTGGTTATTGCGACAGCGGGTTTGTTCGGTAACTTCATTCTGTTTAGTTCTTCCTTGCAATATCTCAGCCCCACCGCTTCCCAGGTGATTGGCCAGCTGTCTCCGGTCGGCATGATGGTGGCCAGCGTTTTTGTCCTTAAAGAGAAAATGCGCGGCACTCAGGTTGTGGGTGCGCTGATGCTGGTGAGCGGTCTGGTGATGTTTTTTAACACCAGCCTGATCGAGATTTTTACCCGCCTGACGGACTACACGTGGGGGGTAATTTTCGGCGTAGGTGCGGCGACGGTGTGGGTGTGCTACGGCGTCGCGCAAAAGGTGTTATTGCGCCGTCTGGCATCACAGCAAATCCTTTTTTTGCTGTACACTTTATGTACGATATCGCTATTGCCATTAGCGAAGCCTTCGCAGGTGCTGGCATTAAGCGACTGGCAGCTGGCCTGTCTGGTTTTTTGCGGGCTCAATACCCTGGTCGGCTACGGCGCCCTGGCGGAAGCGATGGCGCGCTGGCAGGCGGCGCAGGTGAGCGCGTTGATTACCTTAACGCCGCTGTTTACGCTGCTATTTTCAGATTTATTATCACTGGCCTGGCCCGACGTTTTCGCCAGACCGCTGTTGAACCTGATGGGTTATCTCGGTGCGTTTGTCGTGGTTGCGGGCGCGATGTATTCCGCCGTCGGCCACCGTCTTTGGGGACGATGGCGTAAGCGAGAAGCGGTTGTGCCGCTCCCCCGCTCAGGCGAATGATTTACGGAGAGTAAAATGAAGTTTGTTGATGAAGCAACGATCCTGGTCGTAGCAGGTGATGGCGGCAATGGTTGCGTTAGCTTCCGCCGCGAAAAATATATCCCGAAAGGCGGCCCGGACGGCGGTGACGGCGGTGACGGCGGCGACGTCTGGCTTGAGGCGGACGAAAACCTCAACACCCTGATCGACTACCGTTTTGAGAAGTCTTTTCGCGCTGAGCGCGGGCAGAACGGTCAGAGCCGTGACTGTACCGGTAAACGCGGTAAAGACGTAACGGTGAAGGTACCGGTAGGGACTCGCGTCATCGATCAGGGCACCGGCGAGACGATGGGTGATATGACCAAGCATGGTCAGCGCCTGATGGTCGCCAAAGGCGGCTGGCACGGTCTGGGTAACACCCGTTTCAAATCGTCCGTTAACCGTACTCCACGTCAAAAGACGATGGGGACGCCGGGCGATAAGCGCGATCTGCAGCTGGAGCTGATGCTGCTGGCGGACGTCGGCATGCTGGGAATGCCGAATGCGGGTAAATCGACCTTTATTCGTGCCGTTTCCGCCGCGAAGCCTAAAGTCGCTGACTATCCGTTTACTACGCTGGTGCCGAGCCTCGGCGTGGTGCGTATGGACAACGAGAAGAGCTTCGTGGTGGCGGATATCCCGGGGCTGATTGAAGGCGCCGCTGAAGGCGCGGGTCTCGGTATTCGCTTCCTGAAGCACCTGGAGCGCTGCCGCGTGCTGCTGCATCTCATCGATATCGAGCCGATTGACGGATCCGATCCGGTGGAGAACGCGCGGATTATTATCGGTGAGCTGGAAAAATACAGTGAGAAACTGGCTTCTAAGCCGCGCTGGCTGGTCTTTAACAAGATTGACCTGATGGACAAAGCTGAGGCGGAAGCGAAAGCGAAAGCTATCGCGCAGGCGCTGGGCTGGGAAGATAAGTTCTACCTGATTTCGGCGGCCAGCCAGCAGGGCGTAAAAGACCTGTGCTGGGACGTGATGACCTTTATCATCGAAAACCCGATTGTGCATGCGGAAGAAGCGAAGCCTGCCGAAAAAGTCGAGTTTATGTGGGACGACTATCACCGCCAGCAGCTTGAAGAAGCTGAAGTGGAAGATGATGAAGACTGGGATGATGATTGGGATGAAGACGACGAAGAAGGCGTTGAATTCATCTACAAACGTTAATCCTGAACAAACGAAAAGGGCCGCCAATGATGCGGCCCTTTTTGCTTTAATTGTTCTGATAGAGGTCTTTGTACAATCGGCTTTCGAACCGCACCAGTGGAATGCGGCGATTACGCTGGTCGGCCGGAGGCACGGCGTAGCCAGACAGGTATTGCACGAACGCCATCTTCTGCCCGCTGGCCGTCGTGATGAAACCGGCCAGGTTATACACCCCCTGCAGTGAGCCCGTTTTCGCCGAGACTTTGCCATCGACACCTGCCTGATGCAGCCCTGCGCGGTACTGCAGAGAACCATCATGGCCGGCCAGAGGCAGCATCGAGATAAAGTTGAGTTCATTATCGTGCTGGGCGATGTACTGCAGCACCTGCATCATCGTCGCGGGTGCGATGAGGTTATGGCGCGACAGACCTGAGCCATCGGCAATGATGGTATTCCCGAGATCGACGCCGGCCTGCTGACGTAAGATCTGCCGTACCGCATCGGAACCGGCTCGCCAGGTACCCGGTACGCTGAAGCGAGCGTGCCCAATGGTGCGGAATACCGTATCGGCGATCATGTTGTCCGATTTTTTCAGCATAATACGCAGCAGATCGTGCAGCGGCGCAGATTGTGTACTTGCCAGGACGGTACCCGGATCGTTTGCCAGCGTCTGGCGCAGCAGCGTACCGCTCCAGGTGATGTCGGCGTCGGTCAGCTCAGCTTTCAGAATCGCACCGGCGTAGCTGGCGCCATCCTGAATGGCAAAAGCCAGCGGCAGCGGCTCGCTGCGCTGCGGCAGACAGCCGGTCAGGGTGTAACGGTTCAGATCGCCGGGAACCACGTCAAGCTCACAGTACTGTGCTTCAGAAGAGCCCCGGGGCAGCGTACGCACCTGGCTGAACATGGTCACCGGGTAGTAAGACGCCACGCGAATAAACGCCAGATCGCCCGGCTTTTGCGCGCTATAGAGCGAGATGGAGAAGCAGTTCCGATCGACAATCGCCGCCGCCGGCGGGGCGCTAAAGCACTGCGTCATATCGTTCCATGGCCAGCCAGGCGCTTTGTCATGGCTGGCGAAGATGGAGGTATCGATCAGCACATTACCTTCAATTCGCTGGACGCCTGCTTTCTTCAGCGTGGCCACCATATTACGAATATCCTGACGCCTGAGGGTAGGATCGCCGCCAAAGCGCGCAATGAGGTCGCCTTTCAGGACGCCGCCATCGAGGCTGCCTTTCGTTTCCAGCGTCGTGGTGAAGCGGAAGTCCGGACCCAGCTGCAGCAGCGCAGCAAGCGCGGTTATCACTTTTTGGGTGCTGGCGGGGAGCGCCATCTGCTGGCTATGGTAGTCTATCTCCGGCGTCGGGGATCCCACCTTCTGCGCCATAAAGGCAAGGTTTGCGCCCGCAGGAAGCTGATTGATGTACTCGTCAATATTCGCCGCCTGAGCGCTAAGCGCTATACCGGCAGTCAATCCGATGATAAATCTGGAAAATCGCATAATCTCGCGCTAACAACCTGAAACCAGTCCGTCATACTACGGTGCATCGCCCTGTAAAGTAAACGATGACCCATAGTGAACTTCAGGGTAAAATACGTATCAAATTGAAAATTGCTGCTGGCCTGGGGATGACTTTCCGGGTCGGTTTTCTTTTGCTCCGGCCCTGCTCAAGTCTTGACCGGCTGCGGAGCGGCGTTGTCTGCTCCATGAAGGAATGAAAAAGAGGTATAACAAATGCAAGCTATTCCGATGACCTTACGTGGCGCTGAAAAACTGCGCGAAGAACTGGATTTCCTGAAGTCCGTACGTCGTCCTGAAATCATCGCAGCCATCGCTGAGGCCCGCGAGCACGGCGATCTGAAAGAAAATGCTGAGTATCATGCTGCCCGTGAACAGCAGGGCTTCTGTGAAGGTCGCATTAAGGATATCGAAGCGAAGCTGTCGAACGCGCAGGTCATCGATATCACCAAAATGCCCAACAATGGCCGGGTGATTTTTGGTTCGACGGTCAGCGTTCTGAATCTCGATACGGATGAAGAGCAAACTTATCGTATCGTTGGCGATGACGAGGCCGATTTTAAGCAAAATCTGATTTCTGTAAACTCGCCGATTGCACGTGGTTTAATCGGTAAAGAGCAGGACGATGTGGTGGTTATCCGAACACCGGGCGGGGAAGTCGAATTCGAAATTCTTAAGGTTGAGTACCTTTAATTCGAATTTAACGCTACGATGTTGATGGATTGTAAAGAAAGGAAAAAGGCCGCGTAGCGGCCTTTTATCAGCGTCCGGAGCATGGCATTTTGCTCGTCTACCCGCAGAAAACCCTCGATTTACACAAAGTTGTGTCGATAACCAGGATATTCTTAGCGTGGCAGCGAGATTTTACGCTCTTTAGTCGGGCGGTACAGAACCAGCGTTTTACCGATGACCTGTACATTACAGGCGCCGGTTTCGCGCACGATAGCTTCCACGATCAAGGTTTTAGTTTCGCGATCTTCCGAGGCGATCTTCACCTTGATAAGTTCATGGTGCTCTAACGCTTGTTCAATCTCGGCCAGTACCCCTTCGGTCAAACCATTGTTGCCAAGCATAACTACCGGCTTGAGCGGATGTGCCAGACCTTTCAGGTGCTGTTTTTGTTTAGTACTCAGATTCATCGTATTTTTTTGCTTACGTTGGGATTGAAAACGGTTCATTCTACCGCCATCTCCCATATATCGCCAAACTACCGCGTCGATTTTTACGTCGCGAAGTACGATGAACCCGAAATGGGAATGTTAAATGACAGGTAAAAAGCGTTCTGCCAGCTCAAGTCGTTGGCTTCAGGAACACTTTAGCGATAAATATGTTCAGCAGGCACAGAAAAAGGGGTTACGTTCCCGTGCCTGGTTTAAACTTGATGAAATACAGCAAAGTGACAAGATTTTTAAACCGGGGATGACGATAGTTGACCTCGGCGCTGCACCCGGTGGCTGGTCGCAATACGCGGTTACGCAGATCGGTAACAGCGGCCGCATCATTGCTTGCGATCTTTTACCTATGGATCCAATCGTTGGTGTGGACTTCCTTCAGGGCGACTTTCGTGATGAATTAGTCCTGAAAGCGTTACTTGAGCGTGTAGGTGACAGTAAAGTACAAGTTGTCATGTCCGATATGGCGCCAAATATGTGTGGAACACCGGCGGTGGATATTCCCCGGGCCATGTATCTGGTGGAACTGGCGCTTGGAATGGCTCGTGATGTATTAGCGCCAGGTGGTAGTTTTGTAGTGAAGGTGTTCCAGGGCGAAGGCTTCGATGAGTATCTAAGAGAGATTCGCTCCCTGTTTACGAAGGTCAAAGTTCGTAAGCCGGACTCTTCTCGCGCCCGTTCGCGTGAAGTGTATATTGTAGCGACCGGGCGTAAACCATAACCGGCAGATTTCAAACGAAAGTTTGAAAGACGCTGGATATAGAGTATCCTGACGCTGTTTTTAACACAGTTGTAATATGAGGTTAATCCCTTGAGTGACATGGCGAAAAACCTAATACTCTGGCTGGTCATTGCCGTTGTGCTGATGTCAGTATTCCAGAGCTTTGGGCCCAGCGAGTCGAATGGCCGCAAGGTGGATTATTCTACCTTCCTGCAGGAGGTCAATCAGGACCAGGTTCGCGAAGCGCGTATCAACGGACGTGAGATAAACGTTACCAAGAAAGATAGTAACCGTTACACGACCTACATCCCGGTGAACGATCCTAAGCTGCTTGATAACCTTCTGACTAAAAACGTCAAGGTGGTAGGTGAGCCGCCAGAAGAGCCGAGCCTGCTGGCTTCTATCTTCATCTCCTGGTTCCCGATGCTGCTTCTTATTGGCGTCTGGATCTTCTTTATGCGCCAGATGCAGGGCGGCGGTGGCAAAGGCGCCATGTCGTTCGGTAAGAGCAAGGCGCGTATGCTGACGGAAGACCAGATCAAAACCACTTTCGCCGACGTCGCCGGTTGTGACGAAGCGAAAGAAGAAGTTGGTGAACTGGTTGAATACCTGCGCGAGCCGAGCCGTTTCCAGAAGCTGGGCGGTAAAATCCCGAAAGGCGTCCTGATGGTCGGCCCTCCGGGCACCGGTAAAACCTTGCTGGCAAAAGCCATCGCGGGTGAAGCAAAGGTGCCGTTCTTTACGATTTCCGGTTCTGACTTCGTTGAAATGTTCGTCGGTGTGGGTGCATCCCGCGTGCGCGACATGTTTGAACAAGCCAAGAAAGCGGCTCCGTGCATCATCTTTATCGATGAAATCGACGCCGTGGGCCGTCAGCGTGGCGCTGGCCTGGGCGGTGGTCACGATGAACGTGAGCAGACGCTGAACCAGATGCTGGTTGAGATGGACGGCTTCGAGGGTAACGAAGGTATCATCGTTATCGCGGCAACCAACCGTCCGGACGTTCTTGACCCTGCGCTGCTGCGTCCAGGCCGCTTTGACCGTCAGGTTGTGGTCGGTCTGCCGGATGTCCGCGGTCGCGAACAGATTCTGAAAGTGCATATGCGTCGCGTACCGCTGGCGCCGGATATCGACGCGGCAATTATCGCCCGCGGTACGCCTGGCTTCTCCGGTGCTGACTTGGCAAACCTGGTGAACGAAGCTGCGCTGTTTGCCGCTCGTGGCAACAAGCGCGTTGTATCGATGGTTGAATTCGAGAAAGCGAAAGACAAAATCATGATGGGTGCGGAACGTCGCTCCATGGTGATGACGGAAGCGCAGAAAGAGTCCACCGCGTATCACGAAGCCGGTCACGCAATTATTGGTCGCCTGGTGCCGGAACACGATCCGGTGCACAAAGTGACGATTATTCCGCGCGGTCGCGCGCTGGGTGTCACCTTCTTCCTGCCTGAAGGCGACGCGATTAGCGCCAGCCGTCAGAAGCTGGAAAGCCAGATTTCTACTCTTTACGGCGGTCGTCTGGCGGAAGAGATTATCTACGGCGTAGAGCATGTTTCTACCGGTGCGTCGAACGACATTAAAGTCGCGACCAACCTGGCGCGTAACATGGTGACCCAGTGGGGCTTCTCTGACAAACTCGGCCCGCTGCTGTATGCCGAAGAAGAAGGTGAAGTATTCCTTGGCCGCAGCGTTGCGAAAGCGAAGCATATGTCCGATGAAACGGCGCGTATCATCGACCAGGAAGTGAAGTCACTGATTGAGCGTAACTACAATCGTGCACGCCAGCTTCTGAACGATAATATGGACATCCTGCACGCGATGAAAGATGCGCTCATGAAATATGAGACCATCGACGCCCCGCAGATTGATGACCTGATGGCTCGCCGCGATGTTCGCCCGCCAGCTGGCTGGGAAGAACCGGGCTCGTCCAACAATTCTGACAACAATGGCACGCCTCGTGCGCCGCGTCCGGTCGATGAACCGCGTACGCCAAACCCGGGTAATACGATGTCAGAACAGCTGGGCGACAAATAAGTTAGCCGTTATTGATGCTGTTGTACTTTTCTAAAACCCCTGAGCGTTTGCTCCGGGGTTTTTCTTTTTCAATCTTTCTCTGACTCAGGGATTTAGCGATGAAACTTGTAGCCCAGGGCTCAACCCTCGATCTCTCTCACCCACATGTGATGGGTATTCTTAACGTTACCCCGGATTCGTTCTCTGATGGCGGGACCCACAACACGCTGGTCGAAGCCGTGAAGCATGCCAATCTGATGATCAATGCCGGGGCGACTATCATTGATATCGGTGGGGAATCGACGCGTCCGGGGGCGGCAGATGTCAGCGTCGAGGAAGAGCTGGCGCGAGTCATTCCGACGGTAGAAGCGATTGCCCAGCGCTTTGAAGTCTGGATTTCCGTTGATACCTCAAAGCCGGAGGTGATCCGCGAGTCAGCGCGTGTTGGCGCGCATATCATCAATGATATCCGCTCGCTGACCGAACCGGGAGCGCTGGAGGCGGCGGCTGAAACGGGCTTGCCGGTGTGCCTGATGCATATGCAGGGTCAGCCGAAGACAATGCAGGATGCCCCGAAGTACGCGGACGTGTTTGCTGACGTTGAGCGCTTTTTTATCGAACATATTGTGCGCTGCGAACGGGCCGGTATCGCAAAAGATAAATTGTTGCTCGACCCGGGATTTGGTTTCGGTAAAAATCTTTCTCATAATTATGAACTGCTTGCCCGACTTGGAGAGTTCCATCATTTTGGTCTTCCGCTGCTGGTAGGCATGTCACGTAAGTCGATGGTAGGTCAGTTGCTGAATGTCGGGCCGACGGAACGCCTGAATGGCAGCCTGGCTTGCGCAGTCATTGCTGCAATGCAGGGCGCGCAGATTATTCGCGTCCATGATGTCAAAGAAACGGTAGAAGCGCTGCGCGTGGTGGAAGCTACCCTGGCCGCTAAGGAAAATAAACGTTATGAGTAACCGCAAATATTTTGGTACGGATGGTATTCGTGGCCGCGTAGGCGATGCGCCAATAACGCCAGAATTTGTATTAAAGCTGGGCTGGGCGGCGGGTAAGGTGCTTGCACGCCACGGTTCACGGAAGATTATTATTGGTAAAGATACCCGTATTTCAGGGTATATGCTGGAGTCCGCGCTGGAGGCTGGACTGGCCGCCGCGGGATTATCCGCTTCTTTTACCGGCCCGATGCCAACGCCGGCAATTGCCTATCTGACGCGCACCTTCCGCGCGGAAGCCGGGATTGTGATTTCCGCTTCACATAATCCGTTTTATGACAACGGCATCAAATTCTTCTCTATCGAAGGTACCAAGCTTCCGGATGAGGTAGAAGAAGCCATTGAAGCCGAAATGGAAAAAGAGCTGACCTGCGTGGATTCCGCCGAGCTGGGTAAAGCCAGTCGTATCGTCGACGCCGCCGGTCGCTATATCGAGTTTTGCAAAGGCACCTTTCCGAACGAGCTGAGCCTCAATGCTTTGAAGGTGGTAGTCGATTGCGCTCACGGGGCGACTTATCATATTGCGCCGAATGTTTTCCGCGAGCTGGGCGCTCAGGTTATAGCGATGGGCTGTGAGCCTGATGGCCTCAACATCAATGAAGAGGTCGGGGCGACGGACGTTCGTGCTCTGCAGGCGCGCGTGCTGGCGGAGAAAGCCGACCTGGGTATTGCCTACGATGGCGATGGCGATCGGGTCATCATGGTGGACCACGAAGGCAACAAAGTCGACGGTGACCAGATCCTCTATATCATTGCCCGTGAGGGGCTACGCCAGGGGCAGCTGCGGGGCGGCGCCGTCGGGACGCTCATGAGCAATATGGGCCTTGAACTGGCGCTCAAACAGCTGGGCATTCCTTTCGTTCGCGCGAAGGTGGGCGACCGCTATGTGCTGGAGAAGCTGCAGGAGAAAGGCTGGCGCATTGGCGCAGAAAACTCCGGTCATGTGATCTTACTGGATAAAACCACGACGGGGGATGGGATTGTCGCCAGCCTGCAGGTGGTGGCGGCGATGGTGCGTAACCATATGAGCCTGCACGACCTGTGCAGCGGAATGAAAATGTTCCCGCAGCTTCTGGTTAACGTTCGCTTTACTGAAGGTAGCGGTAACCCGCTGGAACATGAGCACGTAAAAGCGGTAACGGCTGAAGTGGAAGCGGCGCTGGGCAATCGGGGGCGCGTACTGCTGCGTAAATCAGGCACAGAGCCGCTGATTCGCGTTATGGTGGAAGGTGAGCACGAAGAGCAGGTGCACGAATTTGCCCACCGTATCGCCGATGCCGTAAAAAGCGTTTAATTTCTCTTGCTAAGTGATTAAAAAGGCGACGCTTGCCGCCTTTTTAATCGACAAAAAATCGCTTTTTGCTGTTTTTTTCCGCACTTGATACAATGCGCTGAAATTGCCCTTGCGAAGGTCATTCGCTTTGGTTAGTATTCACACCCGCTTCAGTGGGAAACGTTAAAACGTCCCGCTTTATTGGTCGAAGCACTTGGTATGCGGCAAATCCGCAAGGAACAGGTTGATTATGTACGAAGCTCTTTTAGTTGTTTTCCTTATTGTGGCAATTGGCCTTGTGGGTCTGATTATGCTGCAGCAAGGTAAAGGCGCTGATATGGGAGCCTCCTTCGGAGCAGGCGCTTCCGGCACTCTGTTTGGATCCAGCGGTTCTGGTAACTTCATGACCCGTATGACTGGTATCCTGGCTGCGCTGTTCTTCATCATCAGTCTGGCGCTGGGCAATATCAACAGCAACAAGACCAATAAAGGAAGTGAGTGGGATAATCTGAGCGCGCCGAAAACTGAGCAAACTCAGCCGACCGCGCCGGCGCAGCCGAGCAGCGACATCCCGCACTGATAAGCAGTATCCGTACCGAGGTGGTGGAATTGGTAGACACGCTACCTTGAGGTGGTAGTGCCCTAACGGGCTTGTGGGTTCGAGTCCCATCCTCGGTACCAATTTCCTGAAGAAAGACGCTGAAAAGCGTCTTTTTTTTCGTCCCCAAAAAGTTGAGCAGCAGCATTAGCGGCAGATATGTCCGGTTGGGTTCGGGATTTTTCTGCATAAAAAAGGCCGCGTTAGCGGCCTTTGCGAATTTCTCTGCAGCGTTACTTCGCTTTATTTTCCAGGTTTTCCACCTGCGGCAGGCCAGTGGCGGAAGACGCGGTCAGCAGTCCGGACTGCGCGTAGCCAAACAGCTTATCGCGAGTATCGGTGATATCCAGGTTGCGCATCGTCAGCTGGCCGATACGATCCTCAGCGGAGAACATCGAGTCACCTTTTTCCATCGTCAGACGCTCTGCTTTATAGGTCAGATTATCAGAGACGGTATTCAGGATGGAGTAGTCGTTGCCGCGACGCAGTTCAAGCGTCACTTCGCCGGTAATTTGGCTTGCTACCCAGCGCTGCAGGCCGTCGCGCAGCATCAGCGCCTGGGAATCGAACCAACGCCCTTGATACAGCAGCCGACCCAGCTGACGACCGTGCGCGTGGTATTGCTCAATGGTATCTTCGTTATGAATACCGGTCAGCAGACGCTCATAGGCAATATGCAGCAGCGCCATTCCCGGGGCTTCATAGATGCCGCGGCTCTTCGCTTCGATGATACGATTTTCGATCTGATCGCTCATACCCAGACCATGGCGTCCGCCGATGCGGTTAGCCTCCAGCATCAGTTCAACGTCATCGCTAAAGGTCTGTCCGTTCAGCGCAACCGGATGGCCCTGTTCAAAGCGAACGGTGACTTCTTCCGCAGGGATTTTGACGCTTTCATCCCAGAACTTGACGCCCATAATCGGGTTCACAATCTTGACGCTGGAGTTCAGGAATTCAAGATCTTTAGCTTCGTGCGTCGCGCCCAGCATATTGGAGTCGGTTGAGTAGGCTTTTTCAACTGACATTTTATAGTCAAACCCGCAGGAGATCATAAACTCTGACATCTCCTGGCGGCCGCCTAACTCGTCGATAAAGTCGCTATCCAGCCACGGTTTGTAAATTTTCAGCTCAGCGTTGGTCAGCAGGCCGTAACGATAGAAACGTTCGATATCGTTGCCTTTATAGGTACTCCCGTCGCCCCAGATGTTAACACCGTCTTCCTTCATTGCGGCGACCAGCATGGTACCGGTCACTGCGCGGCCCAGCGGCGTGGTATTAAAGTAGGTCAACCCGCCGGTGGTGTTATGAAATGCGCCGCACTGGATCGCGGCAATGCCTTCCGCAACCAGCTGCTTACGGCAGTCGATCAGACGAGCCCCTTCAGCACCATACTCTTTGGCACGACGAGGAATGGTCTCGTAATCGTCTTCGTCTGGCTGTCCCAGATTGGCGGTATATGCATAAGGGACTGCTCCCTTTTTACGCATCCACAGCAGCGCGGCGCTGGTATCCAGCCCACCAGAAAAAGCAATACCAATACGTTGGCCAACCGGGAGATGCTTGAGAATCGTCGTCATAAAATAAAACCCTGCTAGATAGACTGTGGTGAGTTTGACTCAACAATCTTTATTGCATGTTTATGCATTAATTGTGAGTTTTCATTTAATCATCTTTTGCTGGCGACAGGAAGAGGCTGAGCCGCTTTTTGCCAAAAAACCCAGAAATACCAGCATGAACCGAAACCTGGCAATGTGAAATTCATGTTGACAAAATATATGAAGTATCAATACAATTCACTACGATTTTATGTCCCGTCTCTCGGTACCAAATCCCAGCAGTATTTGCGTCTTTTACTCAAAACGAGTAAAATATGCCACGTTTCAGGCGCGGGGTGGAGCAGCCTGGTAGCTCGTCGGGCTCATAACCCGAAGGTCGTCGGTTCAAATCCGGCCCCCGCAACCACTTTCCCATTAAGTACTTTTTCAAATATACTGTGAGGACCGGGTCCTTCGTAGACGAATTTGAAAGAATTCTTCTGGAAAGTGTTCCAGATCGCAGTTGCGATCTCAGGGTTCAGTTATCTAAAGCCCCGATTTATCGGGGTTTTTTGTTATCTGACTTCAGAATAACTGGGCTATACGCCCTTTTTTTATGTCTTGGGGGTGGGTTTGTCCACATTAGAGCAAAAATTAACAGAGATGCTCACAGCGCCAGTTGAAGCGCTTGGCTTTGAGCTGGTCGGCATCGAATTTATTCGCGGTCGCACGTCCACACTGCGCATCTATATTGATAGTGAAGATGGCATCAATGTTGATGATTGTGCTGATGTGAGCCACCAGGTCAGTGCTGTTATGGACGTAGAAGACCCGATTACAGTCGCTTATAACCTGGAAGTTTCTTCTCCAGGTCTCGATCGTCCTATGTTTACCGCCGAGCACTATGAGCGTTTCATCGGCGAAGAAGTTTCGCTGGTTTTGCGCATGGCGGTACAGAACCGACGCAAATGGCAGGGCCTTATCAAAGCGGTAGACGGTGAGATGATCACGGTAACCGTCGAAGGCAAAGATGAAGTGTTCGCGCTGAGTAACATCCAGAAGGCGAACCTGGTTCCCCACTTTTAACAGTCTGGATTGAGGTGAAAGGCCCCGATGAACAAAGAAATTTTGGCTGTTGTTGAAGCCGTTTCCAACGAAAAGGCGCTGCCGCGTGAGAAAATTTTCGAAGCGTTGGAAAGTGCGCTAGCAACGGCTACCAAGAAAAAATATGAGCAAGAGATCGACGTTCGCGTAGAAATCGATCGTAAAAGCGGTGATTTCGACACATTCCGTCGCTGGCTGGTTGTTGAAGAAGTGACCCAGCCGACTCGCGAAATCACGCTGGAAGCTGCGCGTTTCGAAGATGAAAGCATGAATCCTGGCGATTACGTCGAAGACCAGATTGAATCTGTCACCTTTGACCGTATCACTACGCAGACCGCGAAGCAGGTTATCGTACAAAAAGTACGTGAAGCCGAACGCGCAATGGTCGTCGATCAGTTCCGTGAGCACGAAGGTGAAATCATCACGGGCGTAGTGAAGAAAGTGAACCGCGACAATATTACGCTGGATCTGGGCAACAACGCTGAAGCCGTGATCCTGCGCGAAGATATGCTGCCGCGTGAGAACTTCCGTCCGGGTGACCGTATCCGTGGCGTACTGTACGCAGTTCGTCCGGAAGCGCGCGGCGCGCAGCTGTTCGTGACTCGCTCCAAGCCGGAAATGCTGGTTGAACTGTTCCGCATTGAAGTGCCGGAAATCGGTGAAGAAGTTCTCGAAATTAAAGCGGCGGCTCGCGATCCTGGCTCTCGTGCCAAAATCGCGGTTAAAACCAACGACAAGCGCATCGATCCGGTTGGCGCCTGCGTCGGTATGCGCGGCGCGCGCGTTCAGGCAGTCTCGACTGAACTGGGCGGCGAGCGTATTGATATCGTGCTGTGGGACGATAACCCGGCGCAGTTCGTGATTAACGCCATGGCTCCGGCTGACGTCGCATCTATCGTGGTAGATGAAGACAAGCACACCATGGATATCGCAGTAGAAGCGGGCAACCTGGCGCAGGCCATTGGCCGTAACGGTCAGAACGTCCGTCTGGCGTCTCAGCTGAGCGGCTGGGAACTCAACGTCATGACCGTTGATGACCTCCAGGCTAAGCATCAGGCTGAAGCCCATGCAGCGATTGATACCTTCACTAAATATCTTGATATCGATGAAGATTTCGCCACGCTGCTGGTTGAAGAAGGTTTCGCCACTCTGGAAGAGCTGGCCTATGTGCCAATGAAAGAACTGCTGGAAATTGACGGTCTGGATGAAGCGACCGTTGAAGCACTTCGTGAGCGGGCGAAAAACGCGCTGACCACGCTGGCGCTGGCCAAAGAAGAGAGCCTGGGTGACAGCAAACCTGCCGACGATCTGTTGAATCTGGAAGGTTTGGATCGCGCTCTGGCATTCACCCTGGCCGCCCGTGGTGTTTGTACGCTGGAAGATCTCGCCGAGCAGGGCATTGATGATCTGGCTGATATCGAAGGCTTGACCGACGAGAAAGCCGGAGAACTTATCATGGCCGCTCGTAATATTTGTTGGTTCGGCGACGAAGCGTAATAAACTGTAGCAGGAAGGAACAGCATGACAGATGTGACCATTAAAGCGCTGGCCTCAGAGATTCAGACCTCTGTGGATCGCCTGATACAGCAATTTGCTGATGCAGGGATCCGCAAATCGGCTGATGATTCTGTGACCGCGCAAGAGAAGCAAACCTTGTTGACGCACCTGAACCGTGAACACGGCTCAGCGCCCGACAAGCTGACGCTGCAGCGCAAAACGCGCAGCACGTTAAATATTCCGGGTACCGGTGGAAAGAGTAAGTCGGTACAAATCGAAGTCCGCAAGAAACGCACCTTTGTGAAACGCGATCCGCAAGAGGCCGAACGCCTTGCCGCGGAAGAGCAGGCGCAGCGTGAAGCGGAAGAGCAAGCCCGTCGTGAGGCAGAAGAAGCTGCCAAACGCGAGGCGCAATTAAAAGCTGAACGTGAGGCCGCAGAACAAGCGAAACGTGAACTCGCCGATAAAGCGAAACGTGAAGCCGCGGAAAAAGACAAAGTGAGCAATCAACAAACCGACGATATGACCAAAACCGCCCAGGCTGAAAAGCAACGCCGCGAAAACGAAGCTGCGGAGCTGAAGCGCAAATCGGAAGAAGAAGCACGCCGCAAACTTGAAGAAGAAGCGCGCCGTGTAGCGGAAGAAGCACGCCGTATGGCTCAAGAAAATGAAAAGAACTGGACTGAAGCGCCAGAAACCCCTGAAGAGACCACTGACTATCACGTAACGACTTCTCAGCATGCACGTCAGGCTGAAGACGATAACGATCGTGAAGTTGAAGGCGGTCGCGGCCGTGGACGTAATGCGAAAGCGGCGCGTCCGGCTAAGAAAGGCAACAAACACGCTGAATCGAAAGCCGATCGTGAAGAAGCCCGTGCGGCCGTTCGCGGCGGTAAAGGTGGCAAGCATCGTAAAGGTTCTGCTCTGCAGCAAGGCTTCCAGAAGCCGGCTCAGGCGGTTAACCGTGATGTTATCATCGGCGAAACCATCACCGTTGGCGATCTGGCCAACAAGATGGCCGTCAAAGGTTCTCAGGTCATCAAAGCGATGATGAAGCTGGGCGCCATGGCGACGATTAACCAGGTCATCGACCAGGAAACCGCACAGCTGGTTGCCGAAGAGATGGGCCACAAAGTTATCCTGCGTCGTGAAAACGAGCTGGAAGAAGCGGTAATGAGCGACCGTGACACCGGCGCTGCGGCTGAACCGCGCGCACCGGTTGTGACCATCATGGGTCACGTTGACCACGGTAAAACCTCTCTGCTGGACTACATTCGTTCAACGAAAGTGGCTTCTGGCGAAGCGGGCGGCATTACCCAGCACATTGGTGCGTACCACGTCGAAACCGACAACGGCATGATCACCTTCCTGGATACCCCGGGCCACGCCGCGTTTACCTCTATGCGTGCTCGTGGTGCGCAGGCGACGGATATCGTGGTTCTGGTTGTGGCGGCAGACGACGGCGTAATGCCGCAGACCATCGAAGCTATCCAGCACGCGAAAGCGGCGGGTGTGCCGGTCGTGGTTGCGGTGAACAAAATCGATAAGCCGGAAGCGGATCCGGATCGCGTTAAAAACGAGCTTTCCCAGTACGGCATTCTGCCGGAAGAGTGGGGCGGTGAAAGCCAGTTCGTCCACGTGTCCGCTAAAGCGGGTACCGGCATCGACGAACTGCTGGACGCAATCCTGCTGCAGGCTGAAGTTCTGGAGCTGAAAGCGGTTCGTAAAGGTATGGCGAGCGGCGCGGTTATCGAATCCTTCCTCGATAAAGGTCGTGGTCCGGTTGCCACCGTTCTGGTACGCGAAGGTACGCTGCATAAAGGCGACATCGTTCTGTGCGGTTTCGAATACGGTCGCGTTCGTGCGATGCGTAACGAACTGGGTCAGGAAGTGCTGGAAGCGGGTCCGTCCATTCCGGTGGAAATCCTTGGCCTGTCAGGCGTACCGGCTGCCGGTGACGAAGTGACCGTCGTTCGTGACGAGAAAAAAGCACGTGAAGTTGCGCTGTATCGTCAGGGTAAATTCCGTGAAGTTAAACTGGCTCGTCAGCAGAAATCTAAGCTTGAGAACATGTTCGCTAACATGACCGAAGGCGAAGTTCACGAAGTGAACATCGTCCTCAAAGCGGACGTGCAGGGCTCAGTGGAAGCGATCTCCGACTCCTTGCTAAAACTGTCTACCGACGAAGTGAAAGTGAAGATTATCGGTTCCGGCGTAGGTGGTATCACCGAAACCGACGCGACCCTGGCGGCCGCATCCAACGCGATTCTGGTTGGCTTCAACGTACGTGCTGATGCATCCGCACGTAAAGTTATCGACGCGGAAAGCCTGGATCTACGCTACTACTCCGTCATCTACCATCTGATCGACGAAGTGAAAGCAGCGATGAGCGGCATGCTGTCTCCGGAACTGAAACAGCAGATCATTGGTCTGGCTGAAGTCCGTGATGTGTTCAAATCGCCGAAATTCGGCGCCATCGCAGGCTGTATGGTTACCGAAGGTACGATCAAGCGTCATAACCCAATCCGCGTCCTGCGCGACAACGTGGTTATCTATGAAGGCGAGCTGGAATCCCTGCGCCGCTTCAAAGATGACGTTAACGAAGTTCGTAACGGTATGGAGTGTGGTATCGGCGTTAAGAACTACAACGACGTTCGCGTTGGCGATATGATCGAAGTGTTCGAAATCATCGAGATTCAACGTACCATCGATTAATCGTTTAGTAGGCCGGGGAAGCGCAGCGCCACCCGGTTATACAAAATTAAAGGGGGCCGCGTGGCCCCCTTATTTGTCTGGAGAATTTATTATGGCGAAAGAATTTGGTCGCCCGCAGCGCGTGGCCCAGGAGATGCAAAAAGAGATCGCAATCATCCTGCAGCGCGAAATTAAGGACCCGCGTCTGGGCATGATGACGACCGTTTCAGGCGTTGAAATGTCCCGCGACCTGGCCTATGCCAAAGTGTTTGTGACCTTCCTGAACGACAAAGACGAAGCCGCCGTGAAAGCGGGGATCAAGGCTTTACAGGAAGCATCTGGTTTTATCCGCTCGCTGCTGGGCAAAGCGATGCGCCTGCGTATCGTGCCGGAACTGACCTTCTTCTACGACAATTCATTAGTCGAAGGGATGCGCATGTCGAACCTGGTGACCAGCGTGGTAAAACATGACGATGAACGTCGTGTGAACCCGGACGACAGTAAGGAGGACTAATGAGTCGTCCTCGTCGTCGCGGCCGTGACGTGCATGGCGTACTGTTGCTGGATAAACCGCAGGGCGCATCCAGCAACGACGTGCTGCAGAAAGTTAAGCGGCTTTATAATGCTAATCGGGCAGGGCACACCGGGGCGCTGGATCCGCTGGCGACCGGTATGCTGCCGATTTGCCTCGGGGAAGCGACAAAGTTTTCCCAGTATCTGCTCGATTCTGACAAGCGCTACCGCGTCATTGCCAGGCTTGGCCAGCGCACCGATACCTCTGATGCCGATGGCCAGGTGGTGGAGGAGCGTCCGCTGACGTTTAGCCCGGAGCAGCTGGCGGCAGCGCTCGACGGCTTCCGTGGCGAAACCCAGCAGGTACCGTCGATGTATTCGGCGCTGAAATACCAGGGGAAAAAGCTGTACGAATATGCCCGGCAGGGGATTGAAGTACCGCGTGAATCCCGGCCGATTACGGTGTACGAACTGCTGTTTATTCGCCATGAGGGGACGGAGCTTGAGCTGGAGATTCACTGCTCGAAAGGCACCTATATCCGCACGATTATTGATGACTTAGGCGAGAAACTCGGGTGCGGCGCGCACGTCATTTTCCTGCGTCGCCTGGCGGTCAGTAAATATCCCGTCGAACGGATGGTGACGCTGGAGCAGCTGCAGGCGCTGGTCGAACAAGCACATGCGCAGGATATTCCCGCAGCCCAGCTGCTGGACCCGCTGCTGATGCCGATGGACAGTCCGGCTTCGGATTACCCGCTGGTGAATATTCCGGAAACCTCGGCCGTCTACTTTAAAAACGGTAACCCGGTGCGGACATCGGGCGCGCCGCTGCAGGGGCTGGTTCGCGTTACTGAAGGCGCTGAAGAGAAGTTTCTTGGTATGGGTGAGATGGATGATGAAGGCCGCGTGGCGCCTCGTCGTCTGGTGGTTGAATACCCTGTCTGAGCGCTTTCCTTGCGATAAAAGGCTGCTGCGAGTAGAATATCGCCGCTTAACGTTCGCCAACGTGTTTTAACATTTGCGAGCGTTATATCAGGGGTTGCTGAATTAGAGATCGGCACCCTTTCTTTCTTTTAATTTTGGAGTTCGAAAATGTCTCTAAGCGTTGAAGCTAAAGCAAAAATCGTTTCTGAGTTCGGTCGTGGCGAAAACGACAGCGGTTCTACTGAAGTTCAGGTTGCACTGCTGACTGCACAGATCAACCACCTGCAGGGTCACTTTGCAGAGCACAAAAAAGATCACCACAGCCGTCGTGGTCTGCTGCGCATGGTTTCTCAGCGTCGTAAACTGCTCGACTACCTGAAACGTAAAGATGTTGCACGTTACTCTGCTCTGATCGAGCGTCTGGGTCTGCGTCGCTAATTCTGCGAGTTTCAGAAGAAGGGGCCTCACGGCCCCTTTTTTCGACCGGGCGGCAGCAATTCATTAAAAACTCATGTATTGTTGCTATTAATGATCTTCATGCAGAGGTTCGCGCGGCTAATGAGAGGCTTGACTCGCAGGGGCGGGTAAAGGTTGTCATTAGTCGCGAGGATGCAGAAGATCGGGTCATACGATGTCTTATCGTGGATTTGACATCATCTATAGATAAAAGGATAGAATTTTGCTTAATCCGATCGTTCGTAAATTCCAGTACGGCCAACATACCGTAACGCTGGAGACCGGCATGATGGCGCGCCAGGCAACTGCCGCCGTTATGGTTAGCATGGATGACACCGCGGTATTCGTTACCGTTGTGGGCCAGAAAAAAGCGAAGCCAGGCCAGGATTTCTTCCCGCTGACCGTCAACTATCAAGAGCGTACCTACGCTGCAGGTAAAATCCCGGGTGGTTTCTTCCGTCGTGAAGGCCGTCCGAGCGAAGGCGAAACCCTGATCGCGCGTCTGATTGACCGCCCGGTTCGCCCGCTGTTCCCGGAAGGCTTCGTTAACGAAGTTCAGGTTATCGCAACTGTGGTTTCCGTTAACCCGCAGGTTAACCCGGATATCGTCGCGATGATCGGCGCTTCCGCAGCGCTGTCCCTGTCTGGTATTCCGTTCAACGGCCCAATTGGCGCCGCTCGCGTTGGTTATATTAATGACCAGTACGTGCTGAACCCGACCCAGGAAGAGCTGAAGTCCAGCAAACTGGATCTGGTTGTCGCGGGTACCGAAGCCGCAGTACTGATGGTTGAATCCGAAGCTGAACTGCTGAGCGAAGACCAGATGCTGGGCGCGGTCGTGTTTGGTCACGACCAGCAGCAGGTGGTTATTCAGAACATCAACGATCTGGTGAAAGAAGCCGGTAAGCCGCGCTGGGACTGGCAGCCGGAAGTGGTTGATGCGGCGCTGAACGCGCGCGTTGCCGCGCTGGCTGAATCTCGCCTGAGCGATGCTTACCGTATCACCGACAAACAGGAGCGCTATGCTCAGGTTGACGTGATCAAATCTGAAACTATCGCGACCCTGGTTGCGGAAGATGAAGCTCTGGACGCTAACGAACTGGGCGAAATCCTGCACGCAATCGAGAAAAACGTGGTGCGTAGCCGCGTACTGGCCGGTGAGCCGCGTATCGATGGTCGTGAAAAAGATATGATTCGTGGTCTGGACGTTCGTACCGGCGTTCTGCCGCGTACCCACGGTTCCGCACTGTTTACCCGTGGCGAAACTCAGGCGCTGGTTACCGCGACCCTGGGTACCGCACGCGACGCGCAGAACATCGATGAACTGATGGGCGAGCGCACGGACTCCTTCCTGTTCCACTATAACTTCCCTCCGTACTCCGTAGGCGAAACGGGAATGGTCGGTTCTCCGAAGCGTCGTGAAATCGGTCACGGTCGTCTGGCTAAGCGCGGCGTACTGGCCGTGATGCCGACTATCGAAGAGTTCCCGTACACCGTTCGCGTGGTTTCTGAAATCACCGAATCTAACGGCTCCTCCTCCATGGCTTCCGTCTGTGGCGCTTCTCTGGCGCTGATGGACGCAGGCGTGCCGGTGAAAGCCGCCGTTGCGGGTATCGCAATGGGTCTGGTGAAAGAAGGCGACAACTTCGTCGTACTGTCTGACATTCTGGGCGATGAAGATCACCTGGGCGATATGGACTTCAAAGTAGCGGGTTCCCGCGAAGGTATCTCTGCTCTGCAGATGGATATCAAAATTGAAGGTATCACCAAAGAGATCATGCAGGTTGCTCTGAACCAGGCTAAAGGTGCGCGTCTGCACATCCTGGGCGTGATGGAACAGGCGATTAACGCGCCGCGCGGCGATATCTCTGAATTCGCACCGCGTATCCACACGATCAAGATCAGTCCGGACAAGATCAAAGACGTTATCGGTAAGGGCGGTTCCGTTATTCGTGCGCTGACCGAAGAAACCGGCACCACTATCGAAATCGAAGATGACGGTACCGTGAAGATCGCGGCAACCGACGGCGACAAAGCGCAGCACGCGATTCGCCGTATCGAAGAGATCACCGCTGAGATCGAAGTTGGCCGTATCTATAACGGTAAAGTGACCCGTATCGTTGACTTTGGCGCGTTTGTTGCCATTGGCGGCGGTAAAGAAGGTCTGGTTCACATCTCTCAAATCGCCGACAAGCGCGTTGAGAAAGTGACCGACTATCTGCAGATGGGTCAGGAAGTGCCGGTTAAGGTTCTGGAAGTTGACCGTCAGGGCCGTGTCCGTCTGAGCATCAAAGAAGCAACTGAACAAACTCAGCCTGCGGCTGCGCCGGAAGCTCCGGCTGCCGAACAGCAGGGCGAGTAAGGTTGCCGTTTGCCCTCCGCATTGCGGAGGGCGCATTGCGGGCAGGACGCCCTGTTTGCAGCCGGGGAACTGGACGTTCATCCAATCGTTGTCTTCGGGAGTGGGAAATGAAGCCTTTTTTGCGCTGGTGTTTCGTGGCGACAGCTCTCACGCTGGCAGGATGCAGCAACTCTGCCTGGCGTAAGGACGCAGTCCTCGCGGTGCCATTGCAACCGACTTTGCAGCAGGAAGTGATTCTGGCGCGCATGGAACAAATTCTTGCCAGTCGGGCTTTAACCGATGACGAACGCGCACAGCTTTTATATGAGCGCGGAGTGTTGTATGATAGTCTCGGTCTGAGGGCATTAGCGCGAAATGATTTTTCACAAGCGCTGGCAATCCGACCGGATATGCCTGAAGTATTCAATTACTTAGGCATTTACTTAACGCAGGCAGGCAATTTTGATGCTGCCTATGAAGCGTTTGATTCTGTACTTGAGCTTGATCCAACTTACAACTACGCGCACTTAAATCGCGGTATCGCCCTGTATTACGGCGGTCGCGCTAAGTTAGCGCAAGATGATCTGCTGGCGTTTTATCAAGACGATCCCAATGATCCTTTCCGAAGCCTGTGGCTTTATCTCGCCGAGCGTCAGCTCGATGAGAAGCAGGCGCTTGAAGCACTGAGACAGCGCTTAAACAAGTCGGATAAAGAACAATGGGGATGGAACATTGTCGGGTTCTACCTTGGCGACATTAGCGAAAAAGAGCTAATGGACCGTCTGAAGGCAGACGCAACGGATAACACCTCGCTCGCTGAGCATCTCAGTGAAACCAACTTCTATTTAGGTAAGTACTACCTAAGTCTGGGGGACAAGGACAGCGCTACGGCACTGTTCAAACTGGCGGTCGCAAACAACGTTCATAACTACGTTGAGCACCGATACGCATTGTTGGAATTATCGCTCTTGGGCCAGGAGCAAGATGACCTGGCAGAATCGGACCAGCAATAGCTGACGAACACATCAGCCCTTTTTTGATTGCCATCACCTTTGCGGGTGAGGGCGTTGTTGTTCGTTAATACACCTACTTTGAGCCGGTTCACACTTTTCAATGAAAATTACCGTAAATTTTCACGATGAGTTATGTAGACTGGCCGCCATTAATTTTGAGGCACACGTACTACATGGCTGAATTCGAAACCACTTTTGCAGATCTGGGCCTGAAGGCTCCCATCCTTGAAGCGCTTAACGATCTGGGTTACGAAAAACCATCTCCGATCCAGGCTGAGTGCATTCCGCATCTGCTGGGCGGCCGCGACGTTCTGGGTATGGCCCAGACGGGTAGCGGTAAAACCGCAGCGTTCTCTTTACCGCTGCTGAACAACATCGATCCTGAGCTGAGAGCACCGCAGATTCTGGTGCTGGCGCCGACCCGCGAACTGGCGGTACAGGTTGCTGAAGCAATGACGGAATTCTCTAAACATATGCGCGGCGTAAACGTGGTTGCCCTGTACGGCGGCCAGCGTTATGACGTGCAGCTGCGCGCGCTGCGTCAGGGGCCGCAAATCGTTGTCGGTACCCCGGGTCGTCTGCTGGACCACCTGAAACGCGGTACGCTGGATCTCTCTAAGCTGAGCGGTCTGGTTCTGGATGAAGCTGACGAAATGCTGCGCATGGGCTTCATCGAAGACGTAGAAACCATTATGGCGCAGATCCCGGAGGGTCATCAGACCGCTCTGTTCTCTGCCACCATGCCGGAAGCCATTCGCCGTATTACCCGCCGCTTTATGAAAGAGCCGCAGGAAGTGCGCATCCAGTCGAGCGTAACAACTCGCCCGGACATCAGCCAGAGCTACTGGACTGCTTACGGTATGCGTAAAAACGAAGCGCTGGTGCGTTTCCTGGAAGCGGAAGATTTTGATGCGGCGATTATCTTCGTTCGTACCAAAAACGCGACCCTGGAAGTGGCCGAAGCGCTGGAGCGTAGCGGTTATAGCAGCGCTGCGCTGAACGGCGACATGAACCAGTCCCTGCGTGAGCAGACTCTGGAGCGTCTGAAAGACGGTCGTCTGGATATCCTGATTGCAACCGACGTTGCGGCCCGTGGCCTCGACGTTGAGCGTATCAGCCTGGTGGTTAACTATGATATCCCGATGGATTCCGAGTCTTACGTTCACCGTATCGGCCGTACCGGTCGTGCGGGTCGTGCTGGCCGCGCGCTGCTGTTCGTTGAGAACCGCGAGCGTCGTCTGCTGCGCAATATCGAACGTACGATGAAGCTGACCATTCCGGAAGTTGAACTGCCGAACGCAGAACTGCTGGGCAAACGCCGTCTGGAAAAATTCGCGGCGAAAGTTCAGCAGCAGCTGGAAAGCAGCGATCTGGATCAGTACCGTGCGCTGCTGGCGAAAATCCAGCCGTCTGCCGAAGGCGAAGAGCTGGACGTGGAAACGCTGGCCGCCGCGCTGCTGAAAATGGCTCAGGGCGAACGTCCGCTGATCCTGCCGCCGGATGCGCCTATGCGTCCTAAGCGCGAGTTCCGCGACCGTGACGATCGTTTCGAACGTCGCGGCGACCGTAACGACCGTGGCCCGCGCGGCGACCGTCCGGAACGCAGCGGCGAAGATCGTCCGAAGCGTGAGCGTCGTGACGTTGGCGATATGGAACTGTACCGTATTGAAGTGGGCCGTGATGACGGCGTTGAAGTTCGTCACATCGTTGGCGCAATTGCTAACGAAGGCGACATCAGCAGCCGTTATATCGGTAACATCAAGCTGTTTGGTTCTCACTCCACCATCGAACTGCCGAAAGGCATGCCGGGCGAAGTGCTGCAGCACTTTACGCGTACCCGCATCCTGAACAAGCCGATGAACATGCAGCTGCTGGGCGATGCTCAGCCGCGTCCTGAACGCAGCGGCGAACGTCGTGGCGGCGGCGAGCGTCGTGAAGGCGGTCGTAGCTTCGGCGGTGGTGAACGTCGTGAAGGCCGTGGTTTCGGCGGTGAGCGTCGCGAAGGCGGCCGTGGTGAAGGTCGTCGTTTCAGCGGCGAACGTCGTGAAGGTGGCCGCGCGCCGCGCCGCGATGATGCTTCAGCTCCGCGTCGCGATGACTCCGCAGGTCGTCGTCGTTTCGGTGGCGATGCATAATTAGCGCTTTCCGCTAACGTAAAGTAAACGATACAGCCCCGATCTTTATGATTGGGGCTTTTTTTATTCCCTTTGTACTCGTGTACTGGTACAGTGCGTCACGTTGATAACAAGAAAAGTATTTTCGACTGGAGATTTCGGCAAATGGCGACACTTACCACTACGGCAACCCGACCGTCCTTGTTTGGCGGCGTAGTGATTATTGGCGGGACGATTATTGGGGCGGGCATGTTCTCACTGCCGGTTGTGATGTCCGGCGCGTGGTTCTTCTGGTCTCTGGCGGCGCTGGTTTTTACCTGGTTTTGTATGCTTCACTCCGGGTTAATGATCCTCGAAGCGAACCTGAATTACCGGATTGGCTCGAGCTTCGATACCATTACTAAAGATCTGCTCGGCAAAGGCTGGAATCTGGTTAACGGCGTGTCGATCGCCTTTGTTCTTTATATTCTGACTTACGCCTATATCTCCGCCAGCGGCTCGATTCTGCACCATACGTTTAGCGAAATGTCGCTGAACGTACCGGCAAGGGCGGCAGGTTTCGGTTTTGCGCTGCTGGTGGCGTTTATCGTCTGGTTGAGCACCAAAGCGGTGAGCCGCATGACGGCCATTGTGCTGGGAGCTAAGGTCATTACCTTCTTTTTGACCTTTGGCAGCCTGTTGGGGCACGTCCAGCCGACCACTCTGTTTAACGTGGCTGAACAAAATGCCTCGTATATGCCCTATCTGCTGATGACGCTGCCGTTCTGCCTCGCGTCCTTCGGCTATCACGGCAACGTGCCGAGCCTGATGAAGTACTACGGCAAAGATCCGCGCACAATCGTTAAGTGCCTGGTTTACGGTACGCTGCTGGCGCTGGGTCTGTACGTAGTGTGGCTGCTGGTGACGATGGGCAATATCCCGCGCCCTGAGTTTATCGGTATTGCGCAGAAGGGGGGCAACATAGATGTCCTGGTCCAGGCGCTCAGTGGGGTACTGAACAGCCGGAGTCTGGATCTGCTGTTAGTCATCTTTTCGAACTTTGCCGTTGCCAGTTCATTCCTTGGCGTGACGCTCGGTCTGTTTGATTATCTGGCGGATCTGTTCGGGTTCGATGACTCCGCGCTGGGACGCTTTAAAACCGCGCTTCTCACCTTTGTTCCGCCGATGGAGGGTGGCCTGCTGTGGCCGAACGGATTCCTCTACGCGATCGGCTATGCGGGGCTGGCGGCGACAATCTGGGCGGCAATTGTACCGGCGCTGCTGGCTCGCGCATCGCGCAAACGCTTTGGTAGCCCATTGTTTCGCGTTTGGGGCGGAAAGCCGATGATTGCTTTGGTTCTGCTGTTCGGGCTGGGTAACGTTATCGTGCATTTCCTGTCGAGCTTTAACGTATTACCCACCTATCACTAATTGAAAATGCGGCAGAAATGCCGCATTTTTCACTATCCGAGAAGCTCTTCTTTCACCTGCATCGCCAAATCAAATGAATGCAGGCGCGCCTGATGATCGAAGATTTGGCCGTTGACCATGATTTCATCGGCCTGGGTTTCCCGCAGGATCGACTCCAGCCCGTGACGGATTTTCGCTTTATCGCCGACCAGCGACATGCTCAGCGCTTTTTCGACGCCGTACTGCTCTGAAGCGGACCACAGCTGATGCATATTTTGCACCGGCGGCGGCAGCTGTCCGGTCTCGCCGCGGCGCAGTTTGACGAACGCCTGCTGCATGGACGTAAACAGAAATTCCGCATCTCTGTCGCTGTCGGCGGCAATAATGTTAATGCATACCATCGCGTACGGCTTCGCTAACCGCTCTGACGGCTGGAAGTGGGTGCGGTAGAGGTGCAGGGCCTGAAAGAGCATATCCGGGGCGAAGTGCGAGGCGAAGGCAAACGGCAGCCCAAGCTGCGCCGCCAGCTGGGCGCTGTACAGGCTTGAGCCGAGCAGCCAGACCGGGATCTTCTCGCCATAGCCGGGAACCGGGCGCACGTGCGGATTAGGATCGCGGGCGTCGAACCAGTCCACCAGCTCCGCGACATCGCGCGGGAAGTTATCGACTTCACCGCTCATATGGCGACGCAGCGCGCGCATGGTTGGCTGATCGCTGCCCGGCGCGCGGCCAAGGCCGAGATCAATGCGTCCCGGGTAGAGCGTATTGAGCGTACCGAACTGCTCGGCAATCACCAGCGGCGAATGGTTCGGCAGCATCACGCCGCCGGAGCCCAGATGCAGAGTGGTGGTATTCGCGGCAAGGTAGCCAATCAGGACGGAAGTCGCCGCGCTGGCGATACCGACCATATTATGGTGTTCGGCCAGCCAGTAGCGGTGATAGCCGCGCTTTTCCGCCAGCTGCGCCAGGTCTAAAGAGTGGGAGAAGGCTTCCTTTGCGGAAGAACCTTGCGGGATCGGCGCCAGATCGAGCACCGAGAACGAAACAGATTTGTCAGTCATAAAGGCTCACTTTGCTACAGCATCGTCATCAGATTGAAGGTCTTCTTCCAGCCTGGCGTATCCAGGATACGCCAGCCAGAAAAGCTGCATCTTTAATAGTGCATTAAAAAGCAGCGATAGCCATTAACAAAGTGAGCGGTTAATCAGCTCTGCAATTCCAGCCCGGCCAGTCGTCGCCAGTAGCCGTTGCAGTCGCTGTTCGCCGTCAGCGGCAGCGGCGCCGCGCCGTTTTCATTCGCCCGGAAGGCGTCCAGCATAGAGAAGGTCTCGCTACCCAGCGGCGACAGGCGAACCATATCCACCAGCCCGGTCATGGCGCTTAGCTCATTCCCGAGGTTGTAGACGTAGCCGCTCATGGTCTGAATGCCGTTGAGGACGAACACCTGCTGGTTCTCCTGCGAAAGCACGTCGCGCCCGTTAGGGTATTTTATGCAGCAGGTTTCACACTCGTCTTTCGGCCGGTCTTCCGAGCGCGCGGTAAAGCAGCGGGCGGAGTAGGCCAGCGGCAGATGACCGTAGCTCAGGACCTCCACCTCAAACCGGCCGCGAATGCCCAGCTCGTCGCACTGGGTCAGCAAATTCGCCAGCCAGTCGCGGGAAAGTTCGACCGGCATACACCAGCGCACCATGCCCTGCTTGAGCAGCAGACGCAGGGTGACGGCGTTGTAGCAGTTAAGCGCGTGCCCGGCGACGAACGGCAGCTTACGTTCCGCGCACAGATTAACGACGCCGAGATCGCTGGCTTCAATCAGAAATTCGCCGTTATCGACATAGCGCTTCAGTTCGCCCAGCTCCGAGGACGCCTGCACCAGCGCGAGGGTGGAAAGCACCACCTGTTTACCGCTTCCCGCCAGCGTTTTTGCCATGTCGATCCAGTCGCCGACTTTGGTGGCGCGACGTTTGCTGCATACCGCTTCGCCGAGGTAAATCGTGTCCGCGCTGCAGCTTGCCGCCTGCTGGTAAAAATCTTCCAGCGTCTCTTTTGACCAGTAATAAAGCACCGGCCCTAATGAATATTTCATTGCTGTTCTCACTGCCATTTACGGTGATAGGCGCCAAGGGTGGTTTGCGTACCTTCGGACATGGAACCGAGGGTCTCCATCCACGCGGACTGCGGTACGAAGTTTTGCGGATCGGCTTTGCAGCGATCGATCGCCTGACGCCAGACTTTCGCCACCTGGGTAACGTACGCCGGGCTGCGCTGGCGCCCCTCGATTTTCACCGAGGCAATATTGGCCGCCATCAGTTCCGGCAGCAGCTCCAGGGTGTTCAGGCTGGTGGGCTCTTCCAGCGCGTGGTAGCGTTCGCCGTCGACCAGATACCGCCCTTTACAGAGGGTGGGATAGCCGGCGTTTTCACCGTCCCGATAGCGGTCAATCAGCACTTCGTTAAGGCGTGATTCCAGCCCCTGCGGCGTTTGCTGCCAGCGCACGAAGCGCGCCGGCGAACAGGCGCCGACGGTATTCGGCGATTCGCCGGTCAGATAAGAGGAAAGGTAGCAGCGGCCTTCCGCCATAATGCACAGGCTACCGAAGGCAAAAACCTCCAGCGGCACCGGCGTGGCGCGCGCCAGCTGTTTGACCTGGTGAATCGACAGCACGCGCGGCAGCACCACGCGGGCGACGTCAAAATTGCGATGATAAAACTTTACCGCCTCTTCGTTGGTGGCCGAGGCCTGGACGGAAACGTGGCGCTCAATATGCGGATAACGCTCGGCGGCGTATTCCAGCATCGCGATATCGGCGAGGATCAGCGCGTCGGCGCCCAGCTGCGCCGCCATGTCGACCGCGCGCTGCCAGCGGGCATAACCATCAGGATGCGCGAAGGTGTTAATGGCAATATGCAGTTTGCGACGATGCTGGTGCACAAAGCTGACGGCTTCCTGCAGTTTCTTTTCGGTGAAATTAAGGCCGGCAAAGTGGCGGGCGTTGGTGTCATCTTTCAGCCCGATATAGACGGCATCGGCGCCGTTTTCGATGGCCGCCTTAAGCGCCGGAAGGTTACCGGCTGGGCAGAGCAGCTCCATAATTTTTCCTGAAAAACGCGGCCCGTCAGGGACGCTGGATGGTTAATGAGCTGGGATTTTAGTTAACCTTTTGGTGACAATTTTTGATTTGAGGCAGTTAAAAGCGTATTGGCGGGATCAATACCTGCGGCCCGGCATCGTGATTTTGTTGATTTACGCCGCTATGTCGTTTATTTGATATGGCACAATAGAGGAACTATTGCATTCATGGAGTAAAGCTTGTGTTGGATAAACTGCGTTCCAAACTGGTTCACTTTGGCCCGTCGATGATGAGCGTGCCGGTTAAGCTGGCGCCATTTGCCCTCAAGCGCCAGGTGCTGGAACAGGTATTAAGCTGGCAATTTCGCCAGGCGCTGGCGGATGGGGAACTGGAGTTTCTCGAGGGGCGCTGGTTAAGTATTCATGTGCGCGACATCGGCCTGCTGTGGTATACCTCGGTGGTGGACGGTCGTCTGGTGGTCAGCCCTGCGGCTGAAGCGGACGTCAGCTTCAGCGCCGACGCCAGCGACCTGCTGATGATCGCGGCGCGTAAGCAGGATCCGGATACGCTGTTCTTCCAGCGTCGCCTGGTTATCGAAGGCGATACCGAGCTGGGACTGTATGTAAAAAACCTGATGGATGCCATTGAGCTGGAGCAGATGCCAAAGGCGCTGCGTATTATGCTGCTGCAGCTGGCGGACTTTGTTGAAGCTGGCCTGAAAGGCCCGCAGAAACCTGAACAGACATCGGTAGGTGAGGCATGCTGATTCGAGTAGAGATTGGGATTGATGCGCCGGGTATCGATGCTCTATTGCGTCGTACCTTCGGCGGCGACGCGGAAGCGCAGCTGGTGCACAGTCTTCGTGAAGATGGCCTGATCACGCTGGGCGTGGTGGCGACGGATGACGAAGGTCAGGTCGTAGGCTACGTGGCCTTTAGCCCGGTCGCCGTCGAAGGCGAAGAGCTGCAGTGGGTTGGACTGGCTCCGCTGGCGGTCGATGAAAGCTACCGCGGTCAGGGCATCGGGCGTCAGCTGGTCTATGAAGGGCTCGATTCCCTGAACGAGTTTGGCTATGCCGCCGTCGTGACGCTTGGCGATCCGGCGCTCTATGGCCGTCTGGGCTTTGAACCCGCGGCGCGTTTCGATCTGCGCTGCCGCTGGCCCGATAGCGCTGAGGCTTTCCAGGTGCATCGTCTGGCCGATGACGCGCTGAACGGCGTGAGCGGGCTGGTCGAATATAGCGACCACTTTAATCGCTTCTGAGGCTTTCCAGCAGCGCCTCAAATGAACCGTCCCCGGCAACGAGGCGCTCTTTCTGGCGCTTCGTTAGCTGCTTAATACGATACTCAAGCCGTAGCGCTAGTGAGCGTTCACCAACTTCCTGACTGAAGGCCAGCTGAAGCTCGCCTTTTCCACGCAGCGCTTTCGCGCCCTTGCCAGTCTGGTGCTGGCAAAAGCGGCGTGCAACATCGGTGGTAATCCCGGTATAAAGGCGATTATCGGCGGTACGAATCAGATAGAGAAACCAGCACACGGTACAGAGGTCGCTATGTTAAGGTGTGAGCACCATAACATACTGGAGAGTAAAGATGGATACGCTCGCCGCGATCGGCCGCTGGCTGGGTAAGCAGCACGTCGTGACCTGGTGCGTCGCCCGCGATGATGAGCTGTGGTGCGCCAATGCTTTTTACGTTTATGACCCGGAGAAGGTCGCATTTTATCTGCTCAGCGATGAAAAAACGCGCCACGGCCAAATGACCGGGGAAAGCGCCAACGTGGCCGGGACGGTCAACGGCCAGCCAAAGAGCGTGGCGCTGATCCGCGGCGTACAGTTCAAAGGTAAAATTCGCCGCCTCACCGGGGAAGAAGAGGCGGCGATGCGCAAGCGCTACGTCAGCCGTTTTCCTGTCGCCCGCATGCTATCGGCATCCGTCTGGGAGATTCGTCCCGATGAGATCAAGTTCACCGATAACACGCTGGGCTTTGGGAAAAAGCTGCACTGGCTGCGCGAATCAGGCGCCGAGCAGGCGTAAGGCTTCACGATTAAAGGCCGGCAGGTCGTCCGGGGTTCTGCTGGTCACCAGCTGTTCGTTGTCGATAACCACTTCCTGGTCATAGAATTCGCCACCGGCGTTTTTCACGTCGACGACGATAGGCTTCACGGCCGTCAGCTTGCGCCCGCGAATCACATCGGCGCTAATCAACAGCTGCGGACCATGGCAGATGGCGAAGACCGGTTTGCCGCTGTTGACAAAATCGCGGGTGAAGGTGACAAAGCGTTCGTCGCCGCGCAGCGAGTCCGGTGAATATCCGCCCGGCAGCAGCAGGGCGTCGAAGTCGGCAGGGCTGACGTCATCAATGGCTTTATCGATAACGACTTCAGCTTCCCCTTTTTTCCCTTTTACCTTCTTCCCCGCCTGTTTTTCAATGGTCACCACCTTGTGTCCGGCCAGACGGTAGGCGTCCGCGGGTGAGGTGAACTCGGAGTCTTCAAAGTCGTCGGTAATTAAAACGGCTATCTTCTTACTCATTCTTCCTCCAGTGTTTCGGTGTGGAATGAGGCATTTCCCTGATGATGATGGATAATTACCTCGTAGAGTATTAAGTCTGGAACATGAGGCTGGGATCGCAACATAGAAAAATCTGCAAAGGAGTTTCGATGAGTCAGGTACTGTTAACGGGGGCAACCGGGTTAGTTGGTGGTCACTTACTGCGAATGCTACTCAACGTACCGGATATTAAGTCCATTGCTGCGCCCACGCGTCGGCCGCTGACCGATATCTCCGGCGTATTTAACCCGCACGATCCGCAGCTCACGGACGCGCTGGCGCAGGTGGTCGATCCGGTCGATATTGTTTTCTGCTGTCTGGGGACTACCCGCCGGGAAGCGGGTAGCAAAGAGGCGTTTGTGCATGCCGATTATACGCTGGTCATTGATACCGCGCTGGTGGGAAAAAAGCTGGGCGCGCAGCATATGCTGGTCGTCAGCGCGATGGGGGCCAATGCGCATTCGCCCTTTTTCTATAATCGCGTAAAAGGTGAGATGGAAGAGGCGCTGATTGCGCAGCAGTGGCCGCGCCTGACCATTGCCCGCCCGTCAATGCTGATAGGCGAGCGCGAAAAAAAACGCACCGGCGAAACGCTCCTTGCGCCGCTTTTTAGCCTGCTGCCGGGAAACCTGAAATCGATAGACGCGCGGGACGTGGCAAGCGCGCTACTCGCGGAGGCGCTCTCGCCCGCGCAGGAAGGCGTCCGCATTCTCTCCTCGTCGCAGCTGCGCGAAAGGGCCGCGCGCGCGGGGGATTACTGATTTCCAAAGTTTCCCCGGAGGCGTAGTATTCATGTCCTCAATTTATCATGACACTCCCTGGGGAATGCTATGGCTGGTCAGTCTTCATCTCAGGCGGCAGCACCGTTTCAATGGTGGAAGCCCGCGCTGTTTTTTCTCGTCGTTATCGTTGGTCTGTGGTTCGTTAAATGGCAGCCCTATTACGGCAAAGCCTTTACCGCCGCTGAGACGCACAGTATCGGCAAATCCATTCTTGCAAATAGCGACGCGAATCCTTTCGCTGCGGCCTGGGATTACGCGCTGGTCTATTTCCTGGCGGTATGGAAAGCGGCGGTATTAGGCGTGCTGCTGGGATCGCTCATTCAGGTGCTGATCCCGCGTGACTGGCTGCGGCACACGTTAGGGCAATCGCGTTTTCGCGGTACGCTGCTGGGGACCGCGTTCTCTCTGCCGGGGATGATGTGCACCTGCTGCGCCGCGCCGGTGGCTGCGGGAATGCGTAAACAGCAGGTATCCATGGGCGGCGCGCTGGCATTCTGGCTGGGCAATCCGCTGCTCAACCCGGCGACGCTGGTGTTTATGGGCTTCGTGCTGGGCTGGCAGTTTGCGCTGATTCGCCTGCTGGCGGGACTGGCGACCGTACTGGTGGTCGCCACGCTGGTTCAGAAATGGGTGAAAGAAGCGGCGACGCAGCCGGTTCCCGTGCCTGAAATGTCGGTCACAACGGGGCAGGACGGCTTCTTCAGCCGCTGGCTGCGCGCGCTGTGGACGCTGTTCTGGAATACCATCCCGGTTTATATTCTGGCGGTTCTGGTGCTGGGCGCCGCGCGGGTGTGGCTATTCCCTCACGCCGATGGCGTGGTGGAGAATACGCTGTTCTGGGTGATTGCCATGGCGATTGCCGGCTGCCTGTTTGTGATACCGACGGCGGCGGAGATCCCGATTGTGCAGACCATGATGCTGGCAGGAATGGGCATGGCGCCCGCGCTGGCGCTGCTGATTACGCTGCCTGCTGTCAGCGTACCGTCACTGATTATGCTGCGTAAAGCGTTCCCGGCGAAGGCGCTGTGGCTGACCGGTGGGCTGGTGGCGCTGTGCGGCGCGGTGGTCGGGGGAGTCGCTTTACTGTGATGATCTTCCCGGAGGCGGCGCTGCGCGCCTGTCCGGGCTACCGGCCCACAGCCAACGGTGAACCCGTAGCCCGGCTCAGCGTAGCGCTGGCCGGGAGGCAGAGACGCTTACTTGATATAGGTAAAGGCGGTGGTGACGCGAGACACGCCGCTCACCCGGCTGGCGATATCCGCCGCCGCGCGTCCTTCACGGTCGGTTACCAGACCCATCAGGAACACTTCACCGTTTTCGGTTGTCACCTTCACGTTGGAGGATTTCACCTGGTCGGTACCCAGCAGCTGGGAGCGGACTTTGGTGGTGATCCAGGTATCCGAAGACGCGGTTCCTAAGCCGATCGGCTGGCCCTGACGCACTTCGTTAAACACCTCCGTCGTACCTTCTACGCCCATAGCGATTTGCTTCGCGCGCGCGGAGAGATCGGACGTTGGGGACTGCCCGGTCAGCAGAACTTTGCCCTGGTAGGCGGTCACGTTGATGCGGGCCTGTTTCTTAATTTGTTCATCTTTCGACAGCGCGCTGTTAACGCGCAGCTCCAGCGTGCTGTCGTCCACCTGAGTACCTACCGTACGCGGGTCCGTCGCGGCTTTAGTGCCGACTGCTGCCGTTCCGACTACCGCGGCAGCAACGCATCCCTGAAGCAGTAGCGCAGACAGCAGAATGGCGAGGGGCGAGAGAGCCTTCATGTGTTCTCCTTAATCGTCCTGGTGTGGAAAAAGCGTGTTATCGATCAAATCGCACAGACAGTTGACGGTGAGCATGTGCATTTCCTGAATTCGCGCGCTGCGATGCGACGGAATGCGGATTTCGACGTCCTGCTGCCCTAACAGGCCAGCCAGTTCACCGCCGTCATAACCGGTTAACGCCACGATAGTCATATCGCGGGTGACCGCCGCTTCCACGGCTTTCACGATGTCCCGGCTGTTGCCGCGCGTAGAAATCGCCAGCAGCACGTCGCCGGCGTGTCCCAACGCTCGCACCTGCTTAGCATAGATTTCGTCATGCAGGCGATCGTTGGCAATTGCGGTTAAGACCACATTATCGGTATTTAGTGCAATGGCGGGTAAACCAGGACGCTCTGTTTCAAAACGGTTAATCATACTGGCAGCAAAATGCTGTGCGTTGGCGGCGGAAGTGCCATTACCACAACAGAGGATTTTGTTGCCGTTCAGCAGCGACTGAACGAGCGTCATCGCCGCACGTGAGATGGCGTCCGGGAGTGCTTCCGCTGCTGCAATTTGGGTTTGAATGCTTTCGGTGAAGCAGGCTTTGATTCTGTCGAGCACGGGATCCCTTAATTCGTTTACGCTATTCGCCAAAGGCGTTTTTTAGCCATTGGATGTCGTTTCCGGTGAAGGCTACCACATCGAAACGGCAATCCACAGTCTCAAAGCTCCCATTCTGTCGGCAGAGCCACAGGCGCGCGGCTTTGAGCAGTCTTTGTTGCTTTTGCGGCGTCACGCTGGAGGCGGCATCGCCGTAGTTTGCGCTGCGACGATAGCGTACTTCGACAAAGACGGTGACGCTGCCGTCGCGCATGATGAGGTCTATCTCGCCGCCGCGCTCGCGGACGTTGGCGGCGATAAAGCGCAGACCCTGGCTCTCCAGCCAGCGGCGCGCCTGGGTTTCCCAGGCATCGCCGGTCTGTTTACTTAGTTGGCCGCGACGATTTGCCCACCCTGGTATTTGAGCCATGACAGTTTCCTGTTGATCACGCAATCCTGCGTGGCCGTAAGATCGCCGGTATTGCCGTTCAGCTCAAAGCCGGGAACCTGGCGCATCTGCGAGAAATGGTTGGCAAGGGACCAGGCGTCGGCGCCCATGGCGTACAGGCGCGCCAGCGAGTAGTCGTTACGAACGGCGGCCAGCGCCTGCTGCTGCAGGGCAGGGTTACTTCCCGCCAGCATCGGGATCTCGCTATATTGCAGACCTTCCATCTCCAGACGGAAGTCCGGTCCGGAAGTCCCCTGGGCGCTGCGGGAGCTGGCGTAGAGCGTTACGCCGCTCTGGCTGCCGTTACGCAGGGCGATCATCGGTTTGATGTAAGCGATTTGTTCCGGCGTGGCCAGGATATACGCGGCGTCGACGCCGCCGGTGCTGCTGACCGGCACATCGCTCGGGCTACCCAGGGCGCTGTCCTGCGCTGACGGCAGGGTTGAGACCGGCGTACCGCTTAGCGAAATACCGCTGTTGACGCTGCCGCGCAGCTCGGCGGTGGAGCCCAGGCGCTGTTGCAGGACGGTACCGCCCCCCAGCTTCAGCCACTCGTTGGCGAAGGCGGTAACCACCCGATCGCCCAGGGCGCCGCGAGGCACCAGCAGCAGCGGAGTCTGTTTGCCCTGATCGTGAATGTGATGCGCCGCGTCGCGGGCTTCGTCTTCCGGCGAGAGGGCGAAATAGCAGATATTGGCCCGGCTTTCGACTTTTTCCGGCTGATTGAGCGCCAGCACGTTCAGCGAGGTATTGCTCTTGATGACATCTTCGACATTATCTTTCAGCAGCGGGCCGACGACGATGGTCGCGCCATCCTGCTGTACCTGGGCCAGCAGCTGGCTCATTGGCTGAGTGGTGGTGTCGTAGATTTTCAGTTCTGCGGAAGGGTTGGCTGGCGTTGCGGCGACTGCCTGAGCCTGCGGCGCTTCCGCCGGCTGGCTGGTGGCCTCCGGCGTCGGGGCTTGTACTGCCGCCGGCGCGGTGACCGGCGCCGCGGTTTGCGCCTGGTCGGCCGCTGGCGCCTGTACCGGGGTCTGAGCGTTATTGGTGGTCGTCAGATCGGTGACCTCCGCCTGCGATGGGCTGACTACGGCGCTTTCGGCAACGTTCGCCGCCTGGGCGACCTGGGCGGGTACTGCGCTTCCTGCAACGGCAGGCGCGCCGTTCTTCGCCGCTTCAAAGCCCTGCTGGATCGTGCGGCCAAAAATCGCCGCCTGGCCGTTTAACGGCAGCAGCAGGGCGATTTTATTGGTCGATGCGGCCTGGTAGTTCTGCATATTCACTAGCTGCGTCGGCAGCATTTTCGCCCCCGGGTTTTGCGGGTAGCGAGTCTGCCAGTCTTTCACTCCCGCCTTGAGCATCGTCGGATCGCTGCGGTTATCAAACCACATGCGCTGCAGATCCAGCCAGCCCTGCAGGACGTTCTCATCGGCGTTAATGACCAGCGCGTTGGCCTGATCTTTGGTCATGGCGGTGAGCGCTTTCCAGGTCGCGTCGATGTTTTTCTGCTTTTGCGCAGGCAGGCTTAACAGCGACTGTTGGGCAATCAGGGCCCGCAGCAGGTTCAGCGAGGGTTGACCCTGGCTGGCGTCAATTTGCGCCTGCCAGTAGCGGGGCAGTTGGTTCTCCTCAAGGCTTGCCGGGTCGAGCTTGCTGAGCAGTGTCTGCGCGCCCTGGAAATCGTTCTGCGCCAGCTTCACTTCCACCGCCAGCAGCGACCTTTCGCGGCTTTGCGCACCGTTGAGATTAGACGGTAGCTGGTTGAACAGGTCGATCGCCTGCGGTTTCTTACCTTCCTTCAGCAGTGCACGAATGGCGAGTAATTGCCAGTTGGTCTTGCTATCATTCGTGCTTTGCTGCATCTGTTGCAGATAGTAACTGGAGTCTGCCTGAGCCGTACCCTGCAAATACGCCGTACTTTGATCCGGAGTATGGGTACCGCAGCCGGCAAAGATCAGCGCGGCCAGCAGTACGGGCAGACAACGCACGGGTTTAGAACGAAGAAATGTTGACGGTACCATATGTGTCCAGTGATATTTTTTTGGCTCAATGCTCAATATTAATTCGGCAATACGGACGAGACAATGAAACAACACGAATCAGCAGATAATTCTCAGGGACAGCTCTATATTGTGCCCACTCCGATAGGGAATCTGTCTGATATCACGCAACGCGCGCTGGAAGTGTTGCAAGCCGTTGATTTAGTTGCAGCGGAAGATACCCGCCATACCGGTTTGCTGCTGCAGCATTTTGCGATCAACGCCCGTTTATTCGCGCTTCATGACCACAACGAGCAGCAAAAGGCGGAAACGCTGGTGGCGAAGCTTAAAGCGGGGCAAAACATCGCGCTGGTTTCCGACGCCGGAACGCCGCTGATTAACGATCCCGGCTATCATCTGGTGCGCACCTGCCGTGAAGCTAATATTCGCGTGGTGCCTCTGCCCGGCCCCTGTGCGGCGATTGCGGCGCTGAGCGCGGCGGGTCTGCCTTCGGATCGCTTCTGCTATGAAGGCTTTCTGCCTGCCAAATCCAAAGGGCGTCGTGACACGCTGAAGGCGCTGGAAGAAGAGCCGCGGACGATTATTTTTTATGAGTCTACCCACCGCCTGCTGGAAAGCCTGGAGGATATCTGCGCTGTGCTGGGGGAGTCCCGCTACGTGGTGCTGGCACGTGAGCTGACCAAAACCTGGGAATCGATTCACGGAGCGCCGATCGGCGAGCTGCTGGCATGGGTGAAAGAGGACGAAAATCGCCGTAAAGGCGAGATGGTGCTGATCGTAGAAGGTTTTAAAGCGCAGGAAGAGGCGCTGCCGGCGGTAGCGCTGCGTACGCTGGCCCTGCTGCAGGCTGAGCTGCCGCTGAAAAAAGCCGCCGCGCTGGCTGCGGAAATCCACGGCGTGAAGAAAAACGCCCTGTATAAGTATGCCCTGGAGCAGCAGGGAGACTAATCTCATGAGTCATTACCAGCCGCCGTTTAGCATTACTCCTGCCATTCTCAATCTGGTTGTTGAGATTGGTGAGCTGTTAGGGCACTGGTCAGCTCAAACGGGACGAGCCTCCCCCCTTCTGCGAAAAGAGAATCGTATTCGTACGATTCAGGCGTCTTTGGCGATAGAGCATAACAGCCTGAGTACCGATCAGGTCACTGCGCTAGTGGAGGGTAAACGTGTTCTTGCGCCAGCAAAAGATATTCAGGAAGTGAGAAACGCTCTTCTGGCATATGAAAAAATGCCTACATGGAAAAGCCACCGGTTAACCGATCTTTTGACCGCCCACCGGACGCTGATGATAGGGCTGGTTGATAACCCCGGCCAGCTGCGTGACGGTGATTTAGGGATCTTCCGGGATACCAGACTGGTTCATATGGCTCCCCCCGCCTCTCAGGTCGAGCGTTTGATAAACGAGTTGCTGCTATGGCTGAAAGTCACTGACATTCATCCGCTTATCGCTGGAGCTGTCTTCCACTACGAATTTGAGTTTATCCATCCATTTGCCGATGGTAATGGCCGAATGGGACGCCTGTGGCAAACCTTAATTCTTAGCCAATGGCGCGCGGAGCTTGCCTGGCTACCAGTTGAAACGTTGATGCATTATCAGCAGGAGCGCTATTACCAGGTTTTAGGGATGTGTGATAGCCAGAGTGACAGCACGCCGTTTATTGAATTTATGCTGGAAAATATGGTTATCGCGTTGAAAGATGGCATAGGACAAACAGCTTCTCTGTCGGAAGAAATGTCGGAAGAAAAAGTGGAAATGCTGGCGGCCGTTGAGGAACGGATCCTCAAGCTTTTGTCTAAAGAACCCACGCGCACCGCGAAAGACATGGCTCAGGAAATAGATGTTTCTGCCAGAACCGTTGAGCGGTATCTGAAGACGCTGCAGCAAAAGGGAAGATTACAGCGGACCGGCGCAAAAAAAAGGGGAGCCTGGCGCATTCTTTAGCGGGTTATCAGCGTACAAAACGTGATGGTCAATAGGGCAGATGTCACCGCATCTGCCTTATTTTCTATACGATGTGTAACTCAATCCCGGTACTTTTTAATGCCTTCCGATGTTCTTCATTTATTTCGCTGTCGGTAATCACGCAGTTTATTTTCTCCATCGGTAGAACTTGATTGAACCCGCGGCGATTGAATTTGCTGGCGTCCAGCACGGCAATGACCTTATGTGCCGCGGCGGCCATGACGCCGCTGATGGAGTAACCTTCGTTGAAGGTGGTGATGCCGTTGGTGGTATCGATGCCGTCTGCGCCGACGAACATCAGATCGGCGCTGATGCCCTGAAGAGAACGTTCGGCGATGGTACCGTGCATGGAGTGTGTTTTGTGGCGTACGGTGCCGCCGCAGACCACCAGGGTGATATCTTTGTTTTCGGATAGCGTAAACGCCGCGGGCAGGCTGTTGGTAATCACCGTGATATTGGTCATACGTACCAGCGCCTCGGCAATCAGTAGGGTAGTGCTGCCGCTATCCAGGATCACCGTCATGCCTTCGCTAATCATCGCCGCCGCGGCCTGGGCTATCCGTTTTTTCGGATCGCTGGCCAACTGATAACGATCTTCAAGCACCACTTCCAGATTATCTCCTTCGGTCAAATTGCTGCCGGGCCTTGCGGCACCGCCGTGAAAGCGGGTGAGTAACCCTTTTTCTTCCAGTAAACGGAGATCGGCCCGGATTGTCACTTCGGAGATGCCAAAGAGATTCGAAAGGTCCAGCACCAATACGCTACCCTGCGCATTGACCATTTCGACAATTTTATTCCTTCGCTCGAATGAGTTCATATTAATTTGCCTGATAATTAACTGATCTTAGTGTAATCGAAGGGTAATGAAAGTTGAACGATAATTTTCGAAAGGTTATGTGAGCCAGCTCTGATTGCTGGCTCAGTTGGTCAGGAGAGTTTAAGCAGGATTTTCCCCTGCATCGGCGCACCGTTGAGCGCCTGGACTTCGCGGGCAAAGCTTTCGGCATCGCCGATGTGGGTGATAAGCGGGGCAAGCTGAATGCGTTTTTCCGTCAGCAGGCGAACCGCCGTTTGCCACTCTTTTCCAGGCCACGGGCCCGAGTAGTTCATCCAGCTGCCGACAATAGTCAGCTCTTTTCGAAGAATCTGGCCAAAGGTGGCGAAAGGCAGCGTTAAGTCATGGTGCAAGGTACCCACCAGCGCCAGCTGCGCGCGCGGTCCGGCGACCTCAATGCCCAGCGCCACGGTTTGCGGCGTACCGGCGGTTTCCAGCACCAGCTGGTCGAACTGAATCTCTTCCAGCGCCGTTTGAATCTGTTTGCCGCTCATCTCCTTGCTGTTAAAGACGTGCGTTGCGCCGAGCGTTTTTGCCAGCGCCAGCTTCTGCGGGTTGATATCGATTGCCGTAATGCTTTTGGCGCCCAGTTCGCGGGCGCACTGCAACGCCAGCAAACCGATTGTGCCTGCGCCAATAATAATGACGTTTTTCCCTTCGCAGCCCTGAGCCAGATGGAAGGCGTGCAGGCCGACGGTCATCGGTTCAATAAACGCGCCGTCATCAATCGGCATCTGGTCCGGCAGACGGAACAGGTTGGCGCGTTTGACCACCACGTACTGCGCATTTCCGCCTTCGCTGCGCGAACCGACAAACTGGTACTGTTTGCAGAGAGAGAAGTATTCGCGCTGGCACTGGGGGCAGTTAAAGCAGGGGAGCAGAGGCACGCAGGCTACCGCGTCGCCCGGCTGCAGGTCGGTCACCGCTGAGCCGTAAGATTCAACATAGCCGCTGAACTCATGACCCAGGGTGATGGGATAGTAGTGGGCGCCTTTGGCGAAGATGCGCGGAATATCGGAACCGCACAATCCGGAGCTGACGACTTTGACCAGGACATCGTTTTCCGTTTGTAGAGTCGGTATCGGGCGTTCTTCAACGCGCACTGTCCCCTCAGCATGGATAACCACTGATTGCATAATATTCTCCAGAAATGTCCGGGGAGCGGATGCTCCCCCTTGAGATTAAGAAACGCCCGGGCTTTGTTGCGCGACGGCGGCTTTCTCTGCGGCGGCGAAGCTGCGCGCCCGACGCCACGTCAACAGCACGCCGGCAACATAGATGACGCCGATAACCACAAAACCCACCACGTTTTGCCAGGTGAAGAGCTGAATGAGCAGCCAGGTAACCGGTGAACCGCCCTGGTCCATAGAGGCCACAAGGCCGCCCGTCTTCAGAGCCCCGGCGTTAGCCGCCAGCTGGGTATGCAGGCCGATGGTCTGCGTGGCAATCCATAGCGTTATCCCCATCAGGATGATCCCGGAAATCAGCGTGCGGAACAGGTTCCCCTGGTGTACCGCCACCGCCATGGCGACAAAGAATCCAATGGTCGCGAGATCGCCGAACGGCAGGACCTGGTTGCCCGGCACCACAACCGCGATCAGAATAGTTAGCGGAATAAAGATCAGGCTGGCCGATACGACCGAGGTATGACCAAGCAGCAGCGCCGGATCGAGACCAATCAGGAAATCCTGGCCGCCAAACTTCGCCTGCAGACGTTTACGCGCCTGTTTGGCAATCGGGTTCAGGCCATCCATGATAGGTTTGATGACGCGCGGCATCAGCAGCATGACGGCCGCGGTTTTCACCGCCAGCTGGAGGATGCCCTTCAGGTCGTAGCCCGCCAGCGCGCCGATGACCAGACCCATTACAAAACCGACGGTGACCGGTTCGCCAAACGGACCGAAGCGTTTCTGGATGTCGTCAGCGCTGAAGTGGATGCGGTTCAGGCCGGGAATTTTTTCGATAATCGTATCGACCAGCACCGCTATCGGCCCTAAATACGCCGAGCTACCGTGCGGAATAGCAATACCATCGAGGCCGAAAAAGTCGCGGGTATCCTTCGCAAACCAGTCGCCGAGCTTGTAGACGAAAGCCGCATGCACCACTACGCCAAGAATCCCAATCCAGTAAGAACCGGTCGCGATATGCAGCATTGCGCCGGTAAAGGTCATATGCCAGATGTTCCAGATGTCGACGTTCACGACGCGAGTCATTCGGGTGACCAGCATGAAAATGTTGACCGCGATGGCGATGGGAATCGCCACCAGCGCGATTTGCGAGGCCCAGGTCATCGGCGACGACCCCGGCCAGCCAATATCAATCACGTGCAGGTTAATCTGGAAATGCTCCGCCATCGCTTTCGCCGCCGGGCCGATGGAGTCGAGCATCAGGCCGATAACCAGGCCGATACCGACGAAACCAATCCCGATGTGCAGGCCTGATTTAAAACAGTCCCCGAGCTTCATCCCCAGTATTTTGGAGAAGATGATGATCACGATCGGCAGCATCACCGTTGGACCAAGGTCGAGGATATAACGCATGATTTCGCTAAACATGGGCGTTACTCCGTCAGGATGTTCAGGATTTTTTGCTGCAGTTCTTCAATGCCTACGCCAGAAATGAAAGGCATACCGTGAACCACCGGAATGTCGCCAAAGGTTCTGTCAACCCGGGCGGTGGTGCAGATGAGGTGCGCGCCGTCCATATAGGTTTCGATTTCATTCACCCGACACTGCACCAGGTCCAGCTCGATGCTGTGGTCCGCGCACAGATCTTTGATCTCTTCTGCGGCCATGGTCGAGGTGGCGACAGCGCCGCCACAGGCGACGATTACTTTACGTTTCATAGGGTACCCCTTTTATTATCAGTCTGTTATAAAGCCTGAGCGCTGGGCTCTGACTCAAGGATAGAGTGCCGAAACAGCTCGGGCAGCTGCTCCTGTGAGGCAGCCAGCAATGCTTCAAGCGTGTTCGGGTTCTGTAGCTCACTAAATAACCGGCGCAGCAGCTGTAGCTGTGCAGTCGGATTTTCTACAATCAGCGCGATGATTAACGAAACGTCGATTTCGCCGTCGTCGTCAGCTCGCTGAAAAGGGACCGGGTTGTCCGGGCGAATCAGGTAGATAGCCGGAGACTTCGCATGTACCGCCTCGCAGTGGGGAATCGCGACCGCGTGCTGCTCCAGCGCAATGCCGGTGGGGAAAGTTGCTTCTCGTTCGAGCAGCGCCAGTGGATAGCTGTCGTGCACAACGCCGCGCGCCAGCATCTCTTCGCCAATGTGCTCCAGCGCCTGCCGGCTGGAACTAAAATGAATGCCGGTACGAACAAACAATTGACTCATAAATCCTCTTTACTTCAGGCGATTTCGGATGAACAGCCGTAACGGTAGGCACGCAGCACATCCTGAATTTTGTCGAGGATGAGGTCGTGCGGCACGGCGGCGAGTTCGTTTAACGACAGTCGTTCAAACTGCACGGGCATATACTGGCTGATAAGGCCCAGCGGCAGCTTAGTTTCGGTCAGGTTTGCAATTAACTTTTCCACGCTCTGGCGAATACGCGGATGCGGCCAGTAGTAGCGAATGCGATCGGACAGGCTGAAGTGGATATCCACCATTGCCTGGCTCCAGGTCGGGCGGTAGTACTTCTTCCAGTAGCCCGGCTCGTTAAGCATTACTTCATCAATCACTTCCATCACGCGGCTGCGGGATTCCGGAGCGATCAGCTCATTTTCCATTTGCGCGAGGGCAAAAATGGCTTCGCGCAGCGCGAAGGTTAGCGCCGGGCCAACTTTCAGGATGGCGTAATGGTCGCGCACCAGCGCCCGGTAGGCCTGACGAGACTGGTAATCAGTCGAGTGCGCTTCGTAGACCATCGGCGTGCCTTCGATCCACGCGGAGAGCGCTTTGGCGGCCTCTGGCTGGTAATGAATAATTTGCGTATGGTCGAACTCAACGCCGGGCTGTACCACGATAGCGATGACGCGTTCCAGCGCTGCGTTAAGACCCAGCTTGCGGAAAGCGGCTTCATGGGTTTCCAGCGTTGCCGCCGCATCCTGGGCGCGGGTTACGTGGACGCTGCCGATGGTGCTGGCTTCGCCGCCGGGAACCGGAACTTCGGTGCCGATGACGTAGGTCAGATGGCGTTTCTGCGCGTCGGTTGCCGTCTCTTCCGCGGCCTGGCACAGGCGAGCGGCACGTTCGGCGACGACGGCCGGGTCCAGCGGTACCGGATCGTCAGCGCAGGACATTGAGGCATCGAGATGGATTTTGCTGAAGCCCGCGGCGACGTAGGCTTTAATCAGATCGACCGATTTTTCCATCGCTTCGGCGGCGGGTTCGCCCTGCCAGCAGTTTGGCCCGAGATGGTCGCCGCCAAGGATGATGCGATCTGACGGGAAACCGACTTCGTGGGCAATTTTATTCACGAAATCACGGAAGTCCGCAGGCTGCATTCCGGTGTAGCCGCCAAACTGGTTAACCTGATTAGAGGTTGCTTCGATAAGAACCTTGTTGTTGGTATGCAGATCGAAACGTAACGCGGCTTCGATAACCAGCGGATGCGCGGAACAAACTGAGCAGATGCCGATGTGTTCGCCAGCTTTGTGGCGGGAAATAATATCTTTCATTTAAAACCTCCGTTTTCTTTCGAATATATTCGTTATGTTTTGTTTTGCCCGCAAACTCCTTTGTTTTGATTTGTGATCAATCTCGAAAAAAAGAAAGATAAAACGTAATGTTACGAAAGTTAAAGATAAAAAAACGCTCTGGCGATGACGGCAGAGCGTTTTTAATTTATTGAAATTTAACTAAATATTCGTGAAATCCAGCTCCGTTTAGGCTTTTCTGCTGGCTGAACGACCTGCTGCGGTTGAGCGGCAATTTCGCCTAATCCGGCATTAAAGGCCGTACCGATAGCCTCCAGCGCCTGATGGGCATCTTCCCCGCTGGCCATAAAGTGCAGCCGATGTCCCTGTTTTGCGCCGAGAGAAACCACCCGCATCAGATTTTTGGCGTCAACAATAGCGGAACGGGTGTCGAGATTTTCCACCCGAATTTGCGATCGCCACTGCTTCACCGCTTTCACCAGTACAGCGCTTGGCCGCGCGTGCAGTCCATGGGGATTGCGCAGGGTAAAAGTCGCCTCTTCATCGAACGCCGGGGGCGGTTCCATCTCTTCCCCTTCGGCCGGGAAGATATTGCCGGCCAGAATCTCCAGCACCGCCTGCGGACTCTCAGCGCGCGATAGCGCAGCAGGTACGCGTTCGTCGCTCAGGGCGTGGGTAAGCTGGCGAAGAATATCAAGGTGTTCGTTGTCCTGCGCGGCGATCCCCACAATCAGATAAGCCGCTTGTTCTTCTCCCCAATCCACCCCCTGCGGGCAAGCCAGTACTTTGACACCGGTTTTCAGTACCGCATCGCGGCTCTGCGGCGTGCCGTGAGGAATGGCAATACCGTTGCCAAGATACGTGCTGATTTGTCCTTCGCGTTCGCGCATGCCGTTCAGATAAGCGGGCGTGGTATGCCCGGCTTCGGTTAATCTGCCAACGACGCGTTGCAGCGCTTCATCTTTCGTTTTGATCGCGCGATCGAAATGGATATCTGCGCAAGTCAGTTGCATAAATAGCTCCTTATTTAATGGCACCGGCAAGCGTCGCTGCTTCCTGGGTCCGTTTTTGCCATAGCCTCCAGCATCCCAGCATGACCGCGCCGCAGGCGGAACCGGCGAGAATACACAGCACCCACATTAGCGGTTTACTTACCAGCGGCAGGATCAGGAAGCCGCCGTGCGGAGCAGGAACCTGGATTTGCAGGCTATAGCTGAGAATCGCAGAGATGGAAGAGGCGATCATCATCATGGGGATGACGCGTAAAGGATCTTTCGCGGCGAATGGAATAGCGCCTTCAGTAATATGGGTGCAGCCGAGGATATAGTTGACCATCCCGGCGGCGCGCTCTTCTTCACTGAAGCCTTTCGGGAAGAAGGTTGTCGCCAGCGCGATAACCAGCGGCGGCGTAATACAGGCGGCGGAAACCCCGGCCATAAAGAAGTAGTTCCCCTGGCCAAGCAGCAGCGTACCGGTGACGTAGGCGGCTTTATTCACCGGACCGCCGAAGTCGAAGGAGCACATCGCGCCTACCACAATGCCCAGCAGAATCGGGTTTGCTTCCTGTAATGAACTCAGCCAGTTCATCATCGCGTTGTTGATGGCGGCGACAGGTTGACCCAGCAGCACCATCATCACGCCTATTACCAGCACGCCAACGAGCGGCATAATGAAGATCGATTTCAGCCCTTCATACTGACGCGGCAGGCCGTTGAGCATATTGCGGATCAGCAACATAAAATAACCGGCGGCGAAACCAGCGATAATCCCGCCGAGAAAGCCTGCGCCGGTCGCGTTGGCCAGTAAGCCGCCGACGAAGCCCGCAACCATACCGGGGCGGCCGGAAATAGACCAGGCGATATAAGCGGTAAAAATCGGCACCATGATTGAGAAGGCCTGCTGGCCTACTTTCATCAGCGTCGCGGCAATAACGTTATACTGCGGCGAGTTCGGATCGGCTGAGTAGATACCCCACAGGAAGGAGATGGCAATTAAAATCCCCCCGGCAACCACAAACGGCAGCATGTTGGACACGCCGCTCATCAGGTGCTTATAAACCTGGCGTCCGAAAGACTCTTGCGCGTATTTCTCCGGTGACTCCGGCGAGGAAGAAATACCCTGACGGCGCGACGCCTGGCCGCCGATCACTTTATTAATTAAATCGACCGGATGATGAATGGCTTCTTTAACCGGAACCTCAATGACCGGCAGACCATTAAATCGCTCGGCGTTAACGTCTTTATCGGCGGCAATAATTACACCATAAATATCTTCTAAATCCGCGGGGGTAATGGCATTTTCAACGCCGGAAGCCCCGTTGGTTTCCACTTTAATGTCGACATTTAATTTCTTCGCTGCGGTTTTTAAGGCTTCTTCAGCCATAAAAGTATGCGCAATACCCGTAGGGCAGCCGGTAACTGCAATAATTTTTTTCATAATCGGACCTTTATAATTGAACGACCTGAATTTGCTGTAATAATTCTTCTGTGCGTTGTAAATTTCCTAATCCGGCGGAACCGGCGACGTCGGCGCCGGTCGCGCTGGCTAGTGCCAGGGCGTGAGCGACATCGTCTTCGTTAATCCATTTACTGAGAAAGGCGCCCAGCGCGGCGTCGCCGGCGCAGGCGGAGCTGACCAGTTCAATTTTCGGTGCGGAGCAAAACCACACGCTTGCGCCATCGGAAAAGTAAAGGCCCTCCGCGCCCATCGTCAGCAGCACGTTGCGAGCGCCCAACTGATGCAGGGTACGCATAGCTTCGCGTACCTGCTGATGGTTGCTGACGTCGAGACCAAATATTTCCCGCAGCTCGTCATCGTTGGGTTTGATCAACAATGGCCGTAATTCCAGCAGCTGGCGCAGAACCGGATGGCTGATATCGAGGATAATCTCGCAGCCTTTCTGCTGACATAATTCAATGATCTCGCTATAGAACCGGCTTTCAATTCCCGGCGGCAGGCTGCCGCTGATCGCTAAATAATCCCCGGAGGTGACGCATTGCAGATGATGAATAACCTGCTGTTTACACTCGTCATCAATTTTTGCACCGGGGTTAACGAGCTTATATTCCTCTGCGCCGTCATTTATAAAAATATTAATTCGGGTTGGCTCAGATACCCATGTCGGCGTCACTTTAATTTTTTTCTGACGTAACTCTTCCACGATATAACGGCCAGTGAAACCACCGAAAATACCCATAATGTGAGTGGGTTGCTGATAGTGATTTAATATCAGCGAAACGTTCACTCCTTTGCCATTCGGGCAATATTCGGTGTGCCGGGTTCGGTTCACTGCCGACGGCTTCAGCGGATCGCAAAAGATATTCATATCGATTGCCGTATTGAGTGTCAGGGTATGGATCACGACATTGCTCCTTCGATCCGAAAATTACAGTTGTCCTTCACAGCCACAAACGTGAATGACTTTGCGTACGATATCCTTCATCGCCGCTTTGGCCGGTTTCATGTAATGACGCGGATCGTTAGCGTCCGGATTTTCCTCGAAGTACTGCTTCAGGGCATCGGAGAACGCGATTTTCAGCTCGGTAGCGACGTTGACTTTGCACACGCCCAGAGAGATTGCCCGGCGGATATCGCTATCGGCCAGCCCGGATGCGCCATGAAGAACCAGAGGGACGTCAACGCGATCGCGAATGGCGGCGAGGCGCTCAAAATCGAGTTTGGGTTCTGCGGCGTACATGCCGTGCGCCGTACCGATAGCCACCGCCAGCGAGTCGATGCCGGTGCGGGTGACAAATTCGCGCGCCTGTTCCGGGTTGGTATACAGCGCATCTTTTGCATCGACCACCAAATCATCCTCCACGCCGCCCAGACGGCCGAGTTCGGCTTCAACGCTGGCATCATAGCGATGGCTCAGTTCAACCACGCTCTTGACTAACGCGACGTTTTCTTCAAAAGGCGAGTGTGAACCGTCGATCATGACCGAGCGGATACCGGCCTGCACTTTATGCGTGATATCGGTCAGATCTTCATGGTGATCGAGGTGGACCGCTAAGGGAAGATCCCAGTATTTAGCCAGATCGCGAGCGATCGCCACCACGTTCCCGGTTCCTGCATAGCTATAAGTTCCCGGGGTGCCGGCAAGGATCAGCGGAGAACGCAGTTCGGCGGCGGTTTCTACCACCACCTGCATCGTTTCCAGGTTGTGGATATTAAAGGCGGGAACGGCATAGCCGTGGCGCTGAGCTTTCAACAGCATGTTTTTACTCGAAATAATGTACATTCGTTCTCCTTTACTTTCATGTTGTAAGTACTTTTGTGTTTTGAATCTTCATTTTGAAAGTAATGTAGCGATCGTCTCGGCGTATTGTTGTGATCAATCGCACACAACAGTGATGTAATTTTAAAAATGAAAGTTATATAGTCTTGTTTGTTTTCTTTTTTAAAAGTATCTTAAATGACAATGTTTTATGTAACTTACTGAATTAAATGTTTTTAAATCGACGTGAAACAGGTATGGAAGGCCTTGCGTTTGACAATGCAGCGGGGAAATTTAAAAATGAAAGTTATTCTGGGAGAAAATAAGAAGGCACAACACTGTGGCAAAACCGTCTACAAGTCTGCTGAAAAGGCGCCTGGACATCGCGGAGATCGTGCGCAAGAACGGAGAGATCAAAGTCGACGATCTGGCTGAAATGCTGGCTGTATCTGGGGTAACGATCCGTAATGACCTGAACTACCTTGAACAGCAGGGCTACCTTAAGCGCTCGTTTGGCGGCGCAATTTACACTTCCCAGGCCGGCGCTCCGGTCGCCCTGGCTCAGGAAGCCCCGGTTGCCACGGACAAAGCGCTGGAGACCGAAATGGCGCGCCAGATCGCTGCGCAGATCGAAGATAGCGAAACGCTGTTCCTGGGGCAGGGATCAATCTTACGCAAAGTGATCCCTTTCCTTGCCGGTTATGACGAGCTCTGCCTGCTATTAAACGACCTGGCGCATGTGCCGCTGGCGCAGGAGTTCCTGAATGGAGAAACCGTGCTGCTCGGCGGTGTGTTGGGGAGTAGCGGCAAAATAGTCGAAGGCGATCTGGCGCTGAGCGCGCTGGGTCATTATCGTCCCTCGCGAGCGCTGATCGCTGTCGACCACATTGCTGAAGATGGCACCTTAAGCGTCAGACAGGAAGCCAGCGCCCGCCTGCTGAGCGAAGCGGTGGCGCAAAGTGAGAGGGCGATTGCGGTCGTCGCGCATCGTCCGGTGTATGGCGACAAGCGCTACCCGATTGGCGATTTGCAGCAAATTAGCGGCATCGTGACGCCGCAGATTGTCGCCGCGGAGTATCATGCCCGCCTTCTCGCCGCTGGCCTGACTAACAGCTATACCAATAACGAGTGCCTGACATGGCTCAACCCTGCTTTGCAAAAGGCAAAGTAAAGGAGCGATGATGAATGTGACCATTTGCACCATCGGCGAACTACTGGTGGAGTTTCTGGCAAAAGAAGAGAACCAGGGCTTTTCGCGCCCGGGAGAGTTTTGGGGGCCATATCCCAGCGGCGCGCCGGCAATTTTCGCCGATCAGGTGGCAAAGCTGGGGTTAGGGTCGGTGCTTTTTAGCTGCGTTGGCAACGATGCGTTTGGTGAAATGAATATCGCGCGGCTGGAAAGCGACGGCGTGAATATTAATGGCATCGCCATACTGCAAAAGGCGACCACCGGCAGCGCATTTGTGAGCTACCGCAGCCAGGCGCAGCGCGATTTTATTTTTAATATGCCGAACAGCGCCTGCGGCCTGCTAACCGCTGACCATATTGACGATACTCTGCTTAGCCAGTGCAACCATTTTCACATTATGGGCTCTTCGCTGTTTTCGTTTCGCATGATCGACGCGATGCGTAAAGCGATTGAAAATATCAAAGCGCGCAACGGCACGGTTTCGTTCGATCCGAATATCCGTAAAGAGATGCTTAATATCCCTGAAATGTCGCAGGCCTTTGAGTATATCCTTGATTACACCGATATCTTTTTGCCCAGCGATGGCGAACTGGATTACTTTGGCCTCAACCCGGGGCGCGATGAACAGGTGCTGGTGGATAAGCTTTTAAAGCGCGGCGTTAAGCACGTGGTGATTAAACGCGGCCCGCGCGGAGCGAGCTATTTCAGCGCCCGGGAAATGCATCATGTTGCCGGTTTTCATGTCCCGGTCGTGGACCCAACGGGAGCTGGCGACTGCTTCGGTGCGACCTTTGTCAGCCTGTTCCTGTCCGGCGCATCGCCGCAGGAGGCACTGAGATGGGCCAACGCCAGCGGCTCTCTGGCGATTTCCCGCCGTGGCCCGATGGAGGGAACGTCCACGAAGGCGCAGATAGAGGCCTTTCTTAACGCGCATCAATAGCAGAGGTATCCCGCCCGAAGCATCACGAGCGGGATAAATTGCTGATTCGATCACGTCACCGGCGCCGGGTTAAACACCGCCAGCTGATTGTGCAATCCCCACTGATCCGAGAAGGTCTTCTTGCGGCCGCTGGCGACATCAAGAATAAATTCAAACAGCTTCAGCCCTACCTCTTCGATGGTTTCTTCTCCGGTGGCGATGGTTCCCGCGTTGATATCCATTAAGTCATACCAGCGGTTTGCCAGCTCGGTACGCGTCGCCATTTTTATGACCGGCACGGCGACCAGGCCGTACGGCGTACCGCGACCGGTAGTAAAGACCTGCACCGTGATCCCGGAAGCCACCTGCTGAGTACCGCAGACAAAGTCGCTCGCCGGCGTCGCGGCGTAAATCAGCCCGCGTTTGGTCGGGCGCTGCCCCGGAGAGAGCACTTCGGCAATCGCGCTCTTCCCGGATTTAGCGATAGAGCCCAGCGCTTTCTCGACGACGTTCGCCAGGCCGCCTTTCTTGTTGCCCGGGGAGGGGTTGGCGCTGCGGTCGGTTTTGCCCATATCGAGATAGTTATCGTACCAGGCCATCTCCTCCAGCAGGCGTTTTCCGACTTCTTCGTTGATGGCGCGCGGCGTCAGCAAGTGGATCGCATCGCGCACTTCGGTGACTTCCGAGAACATAACGGTCGCCCCGCAGCGCACCAGCAGATCGGATGCGTAGCCCACCGCCGGGTTGGCGGTGACGCCAGAAAACGCATCGCTGCCGCCGCACTGCATACCGACAACCAGCTCGGAGGCCGGGCAGGTTTCACGCTGGCGCTGGTTCAGCTTCTCCAGGTGGCGCTCGGCGACCTGCAGAATGTCATCCACCATTGATTTAAAACCAACGTGCTTCTCATCCTGCAGGCTGACGATGCTGGCGCTATCCACGGGGATACTTTTCACATCGTCGGTGCCTTCCAGCAGGCGCTCCGGCTGCAGTTTTTCGCAGCCAAGGCCAATCACCATCACTTCGCCGCCGAAGTTTGGATTGAGCGCCAGGTTATGAATGGTGCGGATCGGGACGACCGCCGCCGGGGCGTTAATCGCCACGCCGCAGCCATACAGGTGGTTCAGACCCACAACGCCATCGACGTTGGGATACTTCGGCAGCAGATCGCGTTCGATAATTTTCACCACGTAATCGACGACGCCCGCCACGCAGTGCACGCTGGTGCTAATGCCGAGCAGGTTTTTGGTGCCCACGCTACCGTCGGCGTTGCGATAGCCTTCGAAGGTATAGCCTTCCAGCGGCGGCAGCGGCGCCGGGACTTTGGTCGCCAGCGGTAGGGTATGCAGCGGCGGCGCTTTCGGTAGTTCGACCAGCGATTCGTCAATCCAGCTGCCCTGCGGAATATCGCGTACCGCATAGCCAATCACTTCGCCATAGCGGATGATTTCACCGTGGACGGGAATATCGACCAGCGCGACTTTATGGCCTTGCGGGATATGTTCAACGAGCGTGAGCCCGTCAGGGAAACGCGTTCCGGCCTTTAAACCTCGATCGTTAACAATAATCGCCACGTTATCCGTTTCGTCTACTTTTATATAAAACGCCGTTGGCGATTCTTGTCTAATTTCAATGTCAGCCATTGTCCAGTATTCTCCAGCAAGGTGCGAATAATAAAATAAAACGTTTATATCCGTCATATTTCAAGCTGCATGTGCGCTGGCTTTCCTCGCTCACCCCAGTCACTTACTTTAGTAAGCTCATGGGGATTCCCTGCGCTGCCGCCTTCATGCAACTCGAAATATTTAGGGTATATTCAATTTCTGATGTGCAGATTTGTGAAATAGAGAATGTCAGGTGTTTGAATCTGAAAATGTGATCTAAATCACCCATTGCTGCGCGGGCGAATACGTTAAAGAGGGAAATCGCTGGAACTGTGGAACAGCGCCCACTGATTATTGCATTTGCACAACAATAACGATAATTAAACGCCATTTACAGGTTATGTGCACAGTGTTTAACGCTCGCAAGCTGATTATACTGAGTCATGCTTGCAATGCGCCGGATAAGTAAATCGATACCTTCTGATATTGATTTCTGAATAATAAAGAATCACACCAAAATAAATAATGGAAGGTGTGTTGTACCTGAGGAATATTAGATGAGTCTGGATGCAACGATAGAACAGAAAAGGGAAGTGCCAACTCGATATTTAATTCTGTTGATCATTTTCATTGTTACCGCCGTTAACTATGCCGACCGGGCGACGCTCTCGATCGCCGGTACAGAGGTGGCGAAAGAGCTGCAGCTGAGCGCGGTCTCGATGGGCTATATTTTCTCTGCTTTCGGCTGGGCCTACCTGCTGATGCAGATCCCCGGCGGCTGGCTGCTCGATAAATTTGGCTCGAAGAAAGTCTACTCTTACAGCCTGTTCTTCTGGTCGCTGTTTACCTTCCTGCAAGGCTTTGTGGATATGTTTCCACTGGCGTGGGCGGGTATCTCAATGTTTTTTATGCGCTTTATGCTGGGTTTCTCTGAAGCGCCATCTTTCCCGGCAAACGCCCGTATCGTCGCGGCGTGGTTTCCGACGAAAGAGCGCGGGACCGCATCGGCGATCTTTAACTCCGCGCAGTATTTCTCCCTGGCGCTGTTCTCGCCGCTGCTGGGCTGGCTGACCTTCGCCTGGGGTTGGGAGCATGTCTTCACCGTCATGGGCGTGATTGGCTTTGTGCTGACCGGTCTGTGGATAAAACTGATCCACAACCCCACCGACCACCCGCGCATGACGCAGGAGGAGCTGAAGTTTATCTCCGAGAACGGCGCCGTCGTTGATATGGACCATAAAAAGCCCGGCAGCACGGCGGCCAGCGGACCTAAACTGCACTATATCAAGCAGCTGTTGACCAACCGCATGATGCTGGGCGTATTCTTCGGCCAATATTTTATCAATACCATCACCTGGTTCTTCCTCACCTGGTTCCCGATTTATCTGGTGCAGGAAAAGGGCATGTCGATTCTGAAAGTGGGTCTGGTCGCATCGATTCCGGCGCTGTGCGGTTTTGCCGGCGGCGTGCTGGGCGGGGTGTTCTCCGACTATCTGATTAAACGCGGTTTTTCCATCACCGTGGCGCGTAAGCTGCCGATCGTCCTTGGAATGCTGCTGGCTTCCACCATCATTCTGTGTAACTACACCGATAACACCGCGCTGGTGGTGACCCTGATGGCGCTGGCTTTCTTCGGTAAAGGGTTCGGCGCGCTGGGCTGGCCGGTGATTTCCGATACCGCGCCGAAAGAGATTGTCGGCCTGTGCGGCGGCGTCTTTAACGTATTTGGTAACGTCGCTTCCATCGTAACCCCGCTGGTTATCGGTTACCTGGTGAGCGAGCTGCACTCATTCAACGCAGCGCTGGTCTTCGTCGGATGCTCAGCCCTGATGGCGATGGTTTGCTATCTGTTTGTGGTTGGCGACATCAAACGCATGGAACTGCAGAAATAATTAACGGTTAAGTGACAAGGTATAAACGATGAACAACGATATCTTCCCGAACAAATTTAAGGCGGCCCTGGCGGCGCATCAGGTTCAGATTGGCTGCTGGTCCGCGCTGGCGAGCCCAATTAGCACCGAAGTTTTAGGTCTGGCAGGTTTCGACTGGCTGGTACTGGACGGCGAACATGCGCCGAACGACATCTCAACCTTTATCCCGCAGCTGATGGCGCTGAAAGGCAGCGCCAGCGCGCCGGTCGTTCGCGTACCGACCAATGAGCCGGTGATTATTAAGCGTCTGCTGGATATCGGTTTTTATAACTTCCTGATTCCGTTTGTCGAAACGGAAGAGCAGGCGGTTAACGCCGTCGCCTCAACCCGCTATCCGCCAGAAGGCATTCGCGGTGTATCCGTCTCGCACCGCGCCAATATGTTTGGCACCGTGCCGGATTACTTCGCGCAGTCGAACAACAACATCACCATCCTCGTGCAAATCGAGAGCCAGCAGGGCGTGGATAACGTTGATGCTGTAGCCGCCACGACGGGCGTTGACGGTATTTTTGTTGGCCCAAGCGATCTGGCCGCTGCGCTGGGCCATCTGGGCAATGCTTCCCATCCGGAAGTGCAGAAAGCTATCCAGCACATTTTTGCCAGCGCGAAAAAGCACGGTAAGCCGAGCGGCATTCTGGCGCCGGTTGAAGCCGACGCGCGCCGCTATCTGGAATGGGGCGCAACCTTTGTTGCCGTCGGCAGCGACCTGGGCGTTTTCCGTTCTGCCACGCAGAAGCTGGCTGACTCCTTTAAGAAATAACCACCACCGAAACTAGAGAGATAAAGACATGACAATGAAAGTTGGTTTTATTGGCCTCGGTATCATGGGTAAACCAATGAGTAAAAACCTCCTCAAGGCAGGTTACTCGTTGGTGGTTGCTGACCGTAACCCGGAAGCGATTGCCGAAGTGATTGCCGCAGGCGCAGAAACCGCCGCGTCAGCGAAAGCGATTGCCGAGCAGTGCGATGTGATCATCACCATGCTGCCGAACTCCCCGCACGTGAAAGAGGTGGCGCTGGGTGAAGGCGGCATTATTGAAGGCGCGAAGCCGGGCACCGTGCTGATCGATATGAGCTCCATCGCGCCGCTGGCGAGCCGCGAAATCAGCGAAGCGCTGAAAGCGAAAGGCGTCGATATGCTGGATGCGCCGGTCAGCGGCGGCGAACCGAAGGCCATCGACGGTACGCTGTCGGTGATGGTGGGCGGTGATAAAGCGATTTTCGACAAATATTACGATCTGCTGAAAGCGATGGCGGGTTCGGTGGTGCATACCGGCGAGATCGGCGCGGGCAACGTGACCAAGCTGGCCAACCAGGTGATCGTGGCGCTGAACATTGCGGCGATGTCCGAAGCGCTGACGCTGGCGACCAAAGCGGGCGTGAACCCGGATCTGGTATATCAGGCCATCCGCGGCGGGCTGGCCGGGAGTACCGTACTGGATGCCAAAGCGCCAATGGTGATGGACCGCAACTTCAAGCCGGGTTTCCGTATCGATCTGCATATCAAAGATCTGGCGAATGCGCTGGACACTTCTCACGGCGTGGGCGCCCAGCTGCCGCTGACCGCCGCGGTGATGGAGATGATGCAGGCGCTGCGCGCCGACGGTTTGGGTACCGCCGACCACAGCGCGCTTGCATGCTACTACGAAAAACTGGCGAAAGTGGAAGTCACTCGCTAACAAGAAGGGCGCGGATGCGCGCCCTGTAATTCTTGCCTCGCGCGGCACTGTCAGGCTACATAACTATGAAAATCGTAATCGCCCCAGACTCTTATAAAGAAAGCCTCTCGGCCACCGAGGTTGCTCAGGCTATAGAAAAAGGTTTTCGGGAAATTTTCCCCGATGCGCTCTACGTGAAGGTTCCTCTCGCCGATGGCGGAGAAGGTACCGTTGAGGCGATGATTGCCGCGACGCAGGGAACCGAAATGAGCGCCTGCGTGACGGGGCCGCTGGGTGTTCCGGTTAATGCCTGCTGGGGGCTCTCCGGCGACGGCAAAACCGCGTTTATCGAAATGGCTGCGGCCAGCGGGCTGGGGCTGGTGCCGCCCGCTCAGCGTAACCCGCTATTGACGACGTCGCGCGGTACCGGCGAGCTGATTTTGCAGGCGCTGGATCATGGGGCGAAAAATATCATCATTGGCATTGGCGGCAGCGCCACCAATGACGGCGGCGCGGGGATGGTTCAGGCGCTGGGCGCGCGTCTCTGCGATGCCAACGGCGTGGAGATTGGCAACGGCGGCGGTAGTCTGTGTAGCCTCAATTCGATAGATCTCTCCGGTCTTGATGCGCGACTGCATGATTGCGCTATTCGGGTCGCCTGCGATGTCACCAATCCGCTGACTGGCGATACTGGCGCATCAAGGATATTTGGTCCGCAGAAAGGGGCTACCGAAGCGATGATCCGCGAGCTGGACAGCAACCTGGCGCACTATGCGGACGTTATTAAGGCCGATCTGCATGTCGATGTGAAGCAGGTTGCCGGCGCGGGCGCGGCGGGCGGTATGGGCGCAGCGCTGATGGCGTTCCTGAACGCTGAATTACGCAGCGGGATTGAAATCGTGACCCAGGCGCTGAATCTGGAAGAGCATATCCTCGATTGTTCGCTGGTGGTGACCGGTGAAGGCCGGCTGGATAGCCAGAGTATTAACGGTAAAGTGCCGGTTGGCGTGGCGAACGTGGCGAAAAAGTATCATAAGCCGGTAATTGGCATTGCCGGTAGTCTGACCCGGGACGTCGGCGTGGTTCACCAGTATGGGATTGATGCGGTGTTTAGCGTACTGACCAGCGTAACGACGCTCGAAGAGGCGTTTCGCGGCGCGGCGGACAATATTTATCATGCGTCGCGTAATATTGCGGCGACATTGCAGGTTGGGATGGCGACGGAAGGATGACAACCGTCGGTAAACCCTCTATACTGCGCGCCGAAGCTGACCAGACAGTCGCCGCTTCGTCGTCGTCCTCTTCGGGGGAGACGGGCGGAGGGGAGGAAAGTCCGGGCTCCATAGGGCAGGGTGCCAGGTAACGCCTGGGGGGCGCAAGCCCACGACCAGTGCAACAGAGAGCAAACCGCCGATGGCCCACGCAAGTGGGATCAGGTAAGGGTGAAAGGGTGCGGTAAGAGCGCACCGCGCGTCTGGTAACAGTTCGCGGCACGGTAAACTCCACCCGGAGCAAGGCCAAATAGGGGTTCATAAGGTACGGCCCGTACTGAACCCGGGTAGGCTGCTTGAGCCAGTGAGCGATTGCTGGCCTAGATGAATGACTGTCCACGACAGAACCCGGCTTAACGGTCAGCTTCCTCATTCAAAGAAAACCCTCGTCAGAAATGGCGGGGGTTTTTGTTTTCGGCTAAAGGTTGAAACAGAGGGCAGATGAATGACTGTCCACGACGCTATACCCAAAAGAAAGCGGCACAATGGAGGAAACAGGTCTGCCATCAACCGCATTATGACTCATGCGGTTATGCGTCCTTCTTGCTTAATTAATATATTTAAAATAAATGAATTCAATTATGGCATTTATGTTTATTATGTATCTCCTGATTTAACTACATTTATGCGAACTATTTTTTACATTTCGTCATCGGCTTATGAAAAATAATAGCCAGCCACATCGGTGATAATTAATCAGGATAAAACAAAAAATGAAATTAATGACTCGCATTGCAGTGACAACCGTCCTCGCTACGGGCTTCTCAATGGCGGCACAGGCTGCGGATGTTAACGCTGCGCCAGCCCCGGCGCAGGATCCGATTGTCCAACACTTAAAATTGACCCAGGATCAGGTAACGAAAATTAAAAGCCTGCACCAGCAGCTGGAAAAAAACGTTCAGCAGATCTCCCAGAAGGATATTAAAGACGGCGTATTATTTGATGTGATTGATTCCGGAAAATGGAATGAAAAAGCGGTCAAAGATCAGCTGGCGGCGTTTAGTAAAGTCGAACAGCAGGTCCGCTATTATCGCGTGAAGTACTATTTTGATGTGAATCAGGTCCTGACGCCAGAACAGCGTAAGCAGGTCCAAAAAGATTTAGCTCAGGCGCTGAGTGAGTAAATCTATCGGCCCCGGCCGGGGCCGATATTGACGTCAGGCGACGCTTTCTTCTTCCTGGAGCCGTATCTCCGCTTCTGCGACGATCGCCTCCAGTTCGCTCAACATCTCTTCATAACCAAAGCTAACCGTTGTCATGGTTTCTGGCTGCGGCTGCGATGCTGCCAGCACCGCTTTTTTTGTTTTCTTCTTGCCCACTGACACACTCCCTTACTGCCGTTGTTACACAGGTAAATCTATCAGCAAAGCGCGCAGCGGCGTATCGGCAACGAGGGTAATGTTAGCTTCGTCACGAATAAACGCTCCGTCGCCGCAGGTCAAAGCCTGTTTCTCTTCTTCCTGCACTCGCGCATGTACCGTGCCGTGAATCGACTGCAGGTAGGCGCGCGGGCCGTGGAGCTGCACGTTAAGCTGCTCGCCTTTCGCCAGATTGATATGGTGGATCCATACCTGCTGGCGCAGCTGGAGACTGTTCTGGCTGCCGTCCGGCGAAGCCAGCAGCTGCTGCGCTCCCTCGGCGATAGCGATTTTTTGCACCAGCGGGTTTTCATGCTGCGGGCAGGCGTCCAGCCACAGCTGGATTCGCGTCAGCGAGCTCTCTTTGCTCAGGTTGTGCTCGCTGTAGCTCACGCCGGGCTGGGTGGATATCAGCAGCGCTTCGCCAGCTTTAGCCTGGATATGGTTGCCATCGCTGTCGCGGTATTCCGCTTCACCTTCCAGTATCAGGTTCAGAATGTCGACTTTCGGATAGGTACGCGGCTGGAACGACGCGCCGGGCGCCAGGACTTCCTGGTTGAGCACGCGCAGCGACGCGTAACCTAGCAATTTCGGGTCGAAGTAGTGGCCAAAGGAAAAGGTGTAGCGGGCCTGCAGCCAGCCGAAGTCGGCTTGACCGCACTGTTTGGCTGTTCGGGTTGTAATCATCTTCTTGACCTCTCTTTACACTAAATCAATGGTAAAGGTATGGACGCTGTATTGTTAGCCAGATATTCTGCCCGGTATGTTCAAATTTCCTGAATGAGAGAACGATGGCTAAAGAGAGAGCATTAACGCTGGAAGCGTTACGCGTTATGGATGCGATTGACCGGCGCGGAAGCTTTGCGGCGGCGGCTGATGAGCTTGGTCGGGTGCCTTCAGCGCTCAGCTATACCATGCAAAAGCTGGAAGAAGAGCTGGATGTCGTTCTGTTTGACCGTTCAGGTCATCGAACAAAATTCACCAACGTTGGCCGAATGCTGCTCGAGCGCGGGCGCGTTCTGCTGGAAGCGGCGGATAAGCTGACAACCGATGCCGAAGCGCTATCGCGCGGCTGGGAAACGCACCTGACCATCGTCACCGAGGCGCTGGTACCTACCACCGACCTGTTTCCGCTAATTGAAAAGCTCGCGACCAAATCGAACACCCAGCTGTCGATTATTACCGAAGTGCTGGCCGGAGCATGGGAGCGTCTTGAGCAGGGGCGGGCGGATATTGTCGTTGCGCCGGATATGCATTTCCGTTCCTCCTCGGAAATTAACTCCCGTAAGCTCTACTCGGTTATGAGCGTCTACGTTGCCGCCCCCGACCATCCCATTCACCTCGAGCCTGAGCCGCTTTCTGAAGTCACGCGCGTGAAGTATCGCGGCGTGGCGGTGGCGGACACCGCCCGCGAACGTCCGGTGCTGACGGTGCAGCTGCTTGATAAACAGCCGCGATTAACCGTGAGCTCGATCGAAGATAAACGCCAGGCGCTGCTGGCAGGGTTGGGCGTCGCCACGATGCCCTATCCGCTGGTTGAGCGGGATATTGCCGAAGGGCGCCTGCGGGTGGTCAGCCCGGAATACAGCAACGAGATCGACATTATTATGGCCTGGCGCCGGGACAGCATGGGTGAGGCAAAATCATGGTGTCTGCGGGAAATCCCGAAGCTATTTATGGCCAGATAAAACAAAATGCGCCCCTTTTTGACGAGGGGCGCATGGTCAGTAAGAGGTCGGTTTCGGGTCCGGCCCGAAGCGGTTATTGCCGGGAGTGCCGTTCTGGCAATTGAAGACCAGGATCACCAGCCAGCCGATCACGGGGATCAGCAGCAATAACAGCCACCATGCCGAGCGGTCGGTGTCGTGCAATCGACGAAACTGCACCGCCCACCACGGTAAGAATATCAGCACGCCATAGATGGTCGTCAGAATGCCTTCCCCTCCGGCGCGCTGCCATCCGAGCATTTTATCAATAATGCTGAGTACGCCGGTCAGGATGATGTTGACCAGAATAAACATCCAGTACTCTTTGCGCCGGGCGCGGCCGCCAAATCCAATGTAGTTTTTTAATACTTTAAGATACCAGTCCATTTTTACGCCTCGATTAACCGTCAATCACTTGTTTTTAAAGCGATCGAAATAAGAATAGACGTGAATGAAATGCTGGTAAATATTTGTTTTGTGAATTATTGGGCGCGGTAAATGGCGCCCAACGGATTAGCGGAAGCGAAGATCGCGGCCGTGCGGTTCGTTAAGATCCTGCTGCGGGCCGACGGAGATAATCCCGGTTGGGTTGATCGTCTTATGGCTACGGTAGTAATGGTTGCGAATATGGGCAAAATCCACCGTTTCCGCCATGCCCGGCATCTGGTAGATATCGCGCAGGAAGCCATAAAGATTGAGATAATCGCTGATGCGGCGTTTGTCGCATTTAAAGTGGGTCACATACACCGGGTCGAAACGAACCAGGGTGGTCCACAGACGAATATCGGCCTCCGTCAGCTGGTTACCGGTCAGGAAGCGGTGTTGACCAAGGATTTGTTCCAGACGCTCCAGAGACGTAAATACCCCATCGACCGCTTCGTCATAGGCCTGCTGGCTGGTGGCGAATCCGGCTTTATAGACCCCGTTGTTGACGTTGTCATAGATCCAGCCGTTCAGCTCATCAATTTGCGCGCGCAGCTCAGGCGGGTAGTAATCTCCAGCGCGGGCACCCAGTCCGTCAAATGCGGTATTCAACATGCGGATGATTTCCGCCGACTCATTGCTGACGATGGTTTGCTGCTTTTTGTCCCACAATACCGGCACCGTGACGCGCCCGCTGTAGTGGGGATCGGCATGCAGATAAAGCTGATAAAGAAATTCGTGCTGGTAGAGGGTATCGCCCGTCGCTGCCGGGAAGCTATCGTCGAAAGTCCAGCCGTTCTCGAACATCAGGGGGTTGACCACGGAGACGGAGATAAACGGCTCCAGTCCTTTCAGGCTGCGCAGGATCAGGGTGCGATGCGCCCATGGGCAGGCCAGAGAAACGTACAGATGGTAACGGTCTTTTTCCGCAGCGAACCCGGCTTCGCCGCTTGGGCCCGGCGCGCCGTCGGCGGTTAGCCAGTTGCGAAAGGCGGACACAGAACGCTTAAATCGCCCTCCGGTGGATTTGGTGTCATACCAGGTATCGTGCCAGACGCCGTCAACTAATTGTCCCATTATTTCCTCCTTCAGATAGCAAAAGCGAGGAGAAGTCCCCTCGCTTTTTTATTTACTAGTATAGTGCGCTTACCACTTTTTATTCAGGACGCGGTCAATACTAAAGGCGCCTGGACCGGTGATAGCCAGCAGCAGGAAGCCGCCTGCGATGCTCAGGTTTTTCATGAACATCAGCGAGTTCACGCCCTCAGCAAAGTTGCTGTGGAACAGAAACGCGGTCAGCACGGTGAAGCCTGCGGTGAACAGCGCGGTGGTGCGGGTCAGGAAACCGAACAGAATCGCCAGACCGCCGCCGAATTCAAGCAGGATAACCAGCGGCAGCATAAACCCAGGGACGCCCATGGCTTCCATATATTGTTGAGTACCCGCATAACCGGTGATTTTTCCCCAACCTGCGGTGATAAACAGAATGGGCATCAGAATGCGCGCTACCAGTACACCAACATCTTCTAATTTTTTCATTTCTTACTCCAGAAAACCCAAAGGGCGGCGATTTTTTTTTTTGGTGCAATCCTGCGTAGTTACGCGGGCTTGCTGTCGATGGAGAGGATATTAGCGAGGATGAGATGTGATTGTTAGCAAGGAAAACTGTAGATCTTCTTCAAAGTTTCTGAGTAATTATTGATAAAGGACATGAATGTAAGTGGGGCTGTAGCGGGTCGTACAGGCGGTGCTGCGCAAAATGACGGCAGACGCTGAAAGGCGAAAGCGGTCTGCTGGTGAGCAAGAAGAGGGGCAAACCTGACGGGGACAGTGGGGATTGAGGGATGCCGGGCGGCGGCTGGCGCCGGACCCGGTCATTAGCCTTAGCGCGAGGTGGCCTGACGCAGCAGATTGCGTGCCATCCGCCAGGTGCTCCAGATACCGAGGCTGCGCTTTGCCCAGCGCATCAAAAAGCGCGGATGGCGAACGGACCATATTGCTACGATGCCGCTGCCGACCATCGCCCATGAACGCAGATTGAGGAAGGTGTTCCAGCCGCGATCAATGGGCGCGGTCGCTTCAATCCAGTGGCGGTGGCTGGCGCTAAGGTCCAGCCGCTGCTGTTGGATCAGGCGCAGCAAAAGCGCTTTTTGTCGTTCGCGTTCCTGCTGTTCGCGGCTCATGGCTTATCGTCCTCCAGCAATGCGCGGTCGTTAGCCAGCTCCTGACGCGTGAAGCGCAGGAACGTTGAACGTCGGGCTTTGCGTAAGGTCCAGATACCGCCAATGAGCGCTGCCAGCAGCAGGATAGCGGTGGTGGCGATCATCACGTTGAGCCGATACTGCGCATCGACGGCCCAGATGATGAGCACCAGCATGCTCATCAGCCCGAACGCGGCAAACAGCAGCGTCAGCCCGAGCATCAGGAACAGCTGGAAGAGATTGGCTTTCTCCTCTTCCAGCTCCACGACGACCAGGCGCAGGCGCGTTTCCACCATCTCGACCAGCAAAGTGACTATTCGCTGACCGATGCCGAAAACGCTTTGCCCAGGTCCTTGCGTGCTTTTAGAGTTCGCCATAATTAACGACGCGTCAGCAGGACACCCAGTACCAGCCCGACGGCAGCACCAATTCCCACGCCGGTCCAGGGGTTTTCACGGACGTATTCATCTGCACGCGCAGCGGTTTCTCGCGTTTGCTTCAGGAGAGCATCGCTGGTTTCACCCAGTCGAGCACGGCTTTCCTTCAGCGCGCTTTCGGCTTTACTGCGCAGCTTACCAATCTCTTCTTTCGACTTATCCGTGGAGGAGTTCAGCACTTCTTCCAGGGTATCAGCCAGCGTCTTCAGTTCCGCACGCAGGTCTTCTGCAACGTTATCTTTAGCCATGTTTATCTCCTGTTAAAGTGGTCCATATTGGTCTTGCTTAATCGATTAGTACTCGCGAGACTGCAGCTCTTTCAGTTCCTGCTGCGCTTCATCAAGTTTACGTTGACGCTTGCTGATTTTGTCAGCATCGCCTTTCTGTTCGGCTTCGCGCAGGTCGTTCCGACGTTCGGTAATTTCTTCCTGCTGTTTGGCGATTTTTTTCTGGTGATCGGCTTTGAGCTGGCTGTCGCTGCAGTGCGCTTTTACTTCGCTCAGCGCCTTTTTCAGACCGTCAATACGGTGCTGGTTATGATGCTTTTCTGCGTAGCTGATCTCCCGCTGGATATCCTGCTCTTTTTCCTGGCAAGGGGAGATGGCAAAGGCGCTGGCGCTCAGTGATGACAGAACCAGGATCAAAGCGATGCGGTGTTTCATGGATACGACCTTCCATTGTGTGGGGGAATATCTCAGGATATCCCCTATCCAGTTGAGTAACGTGAGTCTGGTGACGCCCGCAAACTTAATGATAGTAAGTAAACCGGGAAATCACCAAACAGGGTGAATATATTCGGAATTTTCGTGGATTACCCGAATCTGTGCGGCGTATCGCGCAGGCGCGAAATCCAGGCGGTAGGCGAATCATCGTCTTCCACTAAAGCGATAATATAACCATGCGGTAGAGCGCGGCCCAAAACTTCTTTTGCCGCAGCGCCCTGAGCGCTGGAGTCAAACTTGATAAGCAAACCGTCATTCTGCGGCGTAATGCTTTTAAAACGGATACCGTTAGCGTCGAGATGGTGCCAGACGGAAAAACCGTCCGGCATGCTGATACCCTGACTAACGGGACGAATAGCCAGCGTGGATTCCTGCTGTTGCACGGTGAGCCAGAGCCAGAACAGGCCGCACAGGAGTAGCGAACCGCCCAGCACCCAGCTTATCTGACGCAGAGAGGAGCGTGTCATCTCCATTGTTAGCCCCGGCTTCTGTATTTTTTCTTCCACAGGACAATCAGCGAACCTATCAGGCCAAACACCAGCAGCGCGACGGGCAGCAGCATCAGGCAGGACATCAGCTGATCTTCATACTTCAGGAATACCGGCGTTTTCCCCAGCAGGTATCCCAGCGAGGTCAGAATCAGAACCCACAGCAGCCCGCTCATCCAGTTAAAAAACTGGAAGCGTGTGCTGCTCAGGCCTGATAGCCCGGCGATGGTCGGCAGCAGCGTACGAACGAAAGCAATAAAGCGGCCAATCAGCAGTGCGGAAAGCCCGTGCTTATGGAACAGGTGATGCGCGCGCTGATGATAGTGCGAAGGGAGGTGCGATAGCCAGTTTTGTACGATTCGCGTATTGCCCAGCCATCGGCCCTGAATATAGCTCAGCCAGCAGCCGAGACTTGCCGCCGCGGTGAGCAGCAGCAGCGTTTCCGGAAAGCCCATCGCGCCTTTAGCTATCAGGACGCCGACCAGCACAAGCAGGCTATCGCCGGGCAAAAAGGCGGCGGGCAGCAAACCGTTCTCAAGGAACAAAATCATAAATAAGACAAAGTACAGCATGCCAATCATGGAGGGATTAGCGAGAGTTTCGTAATCCTGAGCCCACAAGGCGTTCAATAATTGGGTTAATAGTTCCATTCACGATTCCTGGTACATCGGTTAACGGCACGTCTGAACGCGGTATATGCACGGCGACATAGCTTTTTATTAGATTATGGTCGCTACTGCGCTCTGAACGGTTCCCTGTTTAAAAGTGAAGTAAGCCAAAGCTTACTCTCAGAACGACAAAATGCATCTAATTGTAACAAACCCGCTGACTTTACGTCATAGAAATTGCAGTTTGTTGCATTCTGATTTTGCTGATTGCGAAGGAGGGTGGCGAGTGTATTTACACAGGCTGACACTATATATGCTTTGCTTACCCTGAGGCTTTGCGGGCAGCGGAGGAATCGCTGCCCTGCAGAAGGAGAACGTCTATTTTACGCCGTTGGCGGCCGTATCGAGATGAACCACGGGATTATCGGCAAACAGGTAGCGATCGGCATTGAATTCAAAGTCGTCGCTGGTTTCGTTGAACAACATCAGCTTGGTATTTTCCAGATGCTGCCACATCGCCAGCTTAGCCGCATGCGGATCTTTGCGAATCAGCGCTTTAAGAATTTGGTCATGATCGTCGCACCAGTTATCGACGGTACGTGAGTCGATATGGTCGTGCAGTTTTTTCCAGTACGGGTTATGCACGCGCTGGGTCCACATTTTTTCGACGATAGCGGCTAACGCCGTATTTTGCGTCGCCAGCGCGACCTGGACATGGAACTGAAGATCCCATTCGGAATCGCGGAAGCACTTCTCTTTACGCGCTTTTTCCTGGATTTCCATCAGCTTCATGATGTCCTGCTTGGTCACCTGAGTCGCCGCGAATTCGGCAATATTGCTTTCTATCAGCTGACGGGCCTGCAACAGCTCAAAAGGACCATAATTGGCAAATTCCAGCGATTCGTCGGCAATTTGCTGATGTTTTGGATGATTAGAGATGACGTGGATGCCGGAGCCTTTGCGGACCTCAACGTAGCCTTCAACTTCCAGCATAATGATGGCTTCGCGAACCACGGTACGACTTACGCTTTTTTCATCCGCGATAAACCGCTCTGCGGGTAGCTTATCGCCCACAAGGTAGACACCTTGTTCAATGCGCGTTTTAAGCTCAGCAGCAAGCTGCTGATACAGACGACGCGATTCAGTGATTTCCATATTCGCTCCCGGGAGATGGCGACAATATTGGATTTGTTATACCACTTTTACGCGCTTCTCACCATAAGAAGAGACGAAAAAGCCGCCTTAATCAAGGCGGCTTTCGGAGAGGATAACTCGCGTGCGTCTAACTTTGCGTGGCGGGTTTACTCGTTTCCAGCGGCGTCGTGTCGTCATCCGCCGGTTTATTTTTCAGCACGGTCCAGATAACCACGGCGCCCAGCACATCGAAAACCGCCAGCACGGCGAACAGCGGGCTAAAGCCGATAGTGTCCGCCAGCGCGCCAACCACTAGGGCAAACATCGTGCTCGCCAGCCAGGCGGCCATACCGGTCATGCCGTTCGCCGTCGCTACTTCGTTACGCCCAAACACGTCGGAAGAGAGGGTAATTAACGCACCGGACAGCGCCTGGTGAGCAAAGCCGCCGACGCACAGCAGGGCGATAGCGACAAACGGGCTGGTGAACAGACCGATCATCCCCGGGCCAATCATCAGCACCGCGCCCAGGGTGACGACCATTTTGCGCGAAACGATGAGGTTAACGCCAAACCAGCGCTGGAACAGCGGCGGCAGATAGCCCCCAACGATACAGCCAAGATCGGCAAACAGCATCGGCATCCACGCAAACATCGCGATCTCTTTCAGGTTAAAGCCGTAGACTTTAAACATGAACAGCGGGATCCAGGCGTTGAAGGTCCCCCACGCCGGCTCGGCAAGGAAACGCGGCAGGGCGATACCCCAGAACTGACGGTTGCGCAGAATCTGCCACGGCGACATTTTCTTGCCGTTGTTGGTCTGATGCTGAGATTCCTGGCCGCCGATAATGTAGTCGCGTTCTTCTTCAGTTAATTTTTTCTGATCGCGCGGGTGTTTGTAGAAAATCAGCCACGCCATCGCCCAGGCAAAGCTCAGAACGCCGGAGATAATAAACGCCATCTGCCAGCTGTGCATCACGATGGCCCAAACCACCAGCGGTGGGGCAATCATGGCGCCGATCGAGGAGCCGACGTTGAAGTAGCCGACGGCGATTGAACGCTCTTTTGCCGGGAACCATTCGGAGCTGGCTTTCAGGCCCGCAGGGATCATTGCCGCTTCGGCGGCACCCACCGCGCCGCGCGCCAGCGCCAGACCGCCCCAGCTTCCCGCCAGCGCCGTAGAGCCGCAGAACACCGCCCATGCGATAGCAAAGAAGGCATAGCCGATTTTAGTGCCTAAAACATCCAGCACGTAGCCGGCAACGGGTTGCATAACGGTGTAGGCAGCGGAATAGGCCGCGATGATATAGGAATACTGTTGGGTGGAGATGTGTAACTCTTCCATCAGAGTCGGCGCAGCTGCCGCCACAGTGTTACGCGTTAGGTACCCCAGCACGGTACCTAACGTCACCAGTGCGATCATGTACCAACGTAACCCTTTAATTTTACGCATGTAAACCTCATCGTTTGTTATATATCCGCAGCGGGTGCGGCTATCTTCCAGCCCTGTAACTGAGGCGAAGAAGGTGAAACGGAGGGTTCAGGAGAGGAAACCTCGTATGGCCCGAACCTTGCCATTAACTGTTGTGTCTAATTCGGTGTCCATACCGGTAAATCCGACGTGATAGTTCGTCGGTAATGCATTCCGTCGGTTTATATGTTTCGACGGCAGCAAGATAACTTGTCATACAACTTCAAAAGTTGAGTGACGTCACAAAAGTGGGAAAGTTTGTGTGGGCATTCGTTCATGCGAAAAAGGCCAGAGCTGGCGCGCTCTGGCGGGGCGTTTACTCCTTTGATGGTACTTTTTTTGTCATCGTTTATTGATCTAACTCACGAAAAATACTTCGGCCTGTGGAAATTGGTGTGATAACTTTGTCAGCATTATAGTCAATCATCTGATGGGCTCCCCAGGGGGCGAAGAGGACACGAAAATGACACCGTTTATGACCGAAGATTTTCTGCTTGATACCGAGTTTTCCCGCCGCCTGTACCACGATTACGCGAAAGACCAGCCGATTTTTGACTATCACTGCCACCTGCCGCCGCAGCAGATCGCGGAGAATTATCGTTTCAAAAATCTGTATGACATCTGGCTGAAAGGCGATCACTATAAATGGCGCGCGATGCGTACTAACGGCGTAGCCGAGCGTTTGTGCACCGGCGATGCTTCCGATCGCGAGAAATTTGACGCCTGGGCGGCCACCGTACCGCATACCATCGGTAACCCGTTATACCACTGGACGCATCTTGAGCTGCGCCGTCCTTTTGGTATTACAGGTAAGGTTCTCTCTCCGGCGACGGCGGATGAAATCTGGAATCAGTGCAACGATCTGCTGGCGCAGGATAGCTTTTCCGCTCGCGGCATCATGCAGCAGATGAACGTGAAAATGGTCGGCACCACCGACGATCCGGTCGATTCGCTGGAACATCACGCCTCCGTCGCTAAAGACAGTTCATTCTCCGTGAAAGTACTGCCGAGCTGGCGCCCGGACAAAGCCTTCAACATCGAACAGGCCACCTTCAACGACTACATGGCGAAGCTGGGCGAAGTGTCTGACACCGACATTCGCCGCTTTGCCGACCTCCAGTCCGCGCTGACCAAACGTCTGGATCACTTCGCCGCTCACGGTTGTAAAGTTTCTGACCACGCGCTCGACGTGGTGCTGTTCGCCGAAGCCAACGAAAGCGAACTGGATAGCATCCTGGCGCGTCGTCTGGCGGGTGAAGCCCTCAGCGAGCATGAAGTCGCGCAGTTCAAAACGGCGGTTCTGGTCTTCCTCGGCGCGGAATACGCCCGCCGCGGCTGGGTGCAGCAGTACCACATCGGCGCGCTGCGCAACAACAACCTGCGCCAGTTCAAACTGTTAGGGCCGGATGTAGGGTTTGACTCCATTAACGACCGCCCGATGGCGGAAGAGCTGTCCAAACTGCTCAGCAAACAGAACGAAGAAAACCTGCTGCCGAAAACGATCCTCTACTGCCTGAACCCGCGCGACAACGAAGTGCTGGGTACCATGATCGGCAACTTCCAGGGTGAAGGCATGCCGGGCAAGATGCAGTTCGGTTCCGGCTGGTGGTTCAACGATCAGAAAGACGGTATGGAACGTCAGATGACCCAGCTGGCGCAGCTTGGCCTGCTGAGCCGCTTTGTCGGGATGCTGACCGATAGCCGCAGCTTCCTCTCCTACACCCGTCATGAATACTTCCGCCGCATCCTGTGCCAGATGATTGGCCGCTGGGTTGAAGCGGGAGAAGCGCCGGCGGATATTCAGCTGCTGGGCGAGATGGTGAAAAACATTTGCTTTAACAATGCGCGTGACTACTTCGCCATTGAACTGAACTAAGACCAGAGGTCGGTTGATATGCAATACATTAAAATCCATTCGCACGATAACGTCGCGGTAGCGTTGGCGGATATGGCGGCAGGCACGGTAGTCACCATTGACGGCGATACGGTCACGTTGGCGCAGGATATTGCGCGCGGGCATAAGTTTACGCTGCGCGGCATTGCGAAGGGAGACAACGTCATTAAGTATGGTCTGCCGATAGGGCATGCGCTGGCGGATATTGCGCCGGGGGAACATATCCACTCCCATAATACGCGTACTAACTTAAGCGATCTCGACGCGTACAGCTATCAACCGGATCTGATCGAACCCGCCGCGCAGCCGGCGGATCGCGACATCCAGATTTATCGTCGCGCCAACGGTGAAGTCGGGGTGCGCAACGAGCTGTGGATCCTGCCGACCGTCGGCTGCGTTAACGCCATGGCGCGCCAGATGCAGAACCGTTTTCTGAAGGAAACCAACGACGCGGAAGGTATCGACGGCGTTCATCTCTTCAGCCATACCTACGGCTGCTCACAGCTCGGTGACGATCACATCAACACCCGTACCATGCTGCAAAATATGGTGCGCCACCCGAACGCCGGGGCGGTACTGGTGGTCGGCCTGGGCTGCGAAAACAATCAGGTTGATGCCTTCCGCGAAACGCTGGGCGAGTTCGACCCTGACCGCGTCCACTTTATGATCTGCCAGCACCAGGATGACGAAGTGGAAGCCGGGCTGGAGCATCTGCGCCAGCTATATGAAGTGATGCGCCACGACAAGCGCGAGCCGGGTAAGCTGAGCGAACTGAAGTTTGGTCTTGAGTGCGGCGGCTCTGACGGTTTGTCCGGCATCACCGCAAACCCGATGCTGGGCCGCTTCTCGGATTATCTGATTGCCAACGGCGGCACCACCGTGCTGACCGAAGTGCCGGAAATGTTCGGCGCCGAGCAGCTGCTGATGAGCCACTGTCGCGATGAAGAGACGTTTGGCAAGCTGGTGACGATGGTTAATGATTTCAAACAGTACTTTATCGCTCATGACCAGCCGATTTATGAGAATCCATCGCCGGGCAACAAAGCGGGCGGTATCACGACGCTGGAGGATAAGTCGCTGGGCTGCACGCAGAAAGCGGGCTCCAGCCAGGTGGTCGACGTCCTGCGCTATGGAGAGCGGCTAAAAGTGCACGGCCTGAACCTGCTGAGCGCCCCGGGCAACGATGCGGTTGCGACCAGCGCCCTGGCCGGCGCGGGCTGCCATATGGTGCTCTTCAGCACCGGTCGCGGCACGCCGTACGGCGGTTTTGTGCCAACGGTGAAAATTGCCACCAACAGTGAACTGGCGGCGAAGAAAAAACACTGGATCGACTTCGATGCCGGTCAGCTGATTCACGGTAAAGCGATGCCGCAGCTGCTGGAGGAGTTTGTCGATACCATTGTGGCCTTTGCGAACGGTAAGCAGACCTGCAATGAGCGTAATGATTTCCGCGAACTGGCGATATTCAAAAGCGGCGTCACCCTTTAATTACTCGTCATCTTTCGCACCACCGCTGCGGCGTGAAATCTTATTGAGTAATAAATGGAGTCGTTTCAAAAGCGGCGTTTCAGAGTATGATGCGCCGTTTTGTCTTATACCCTAAATAATTCGAGTTGCAGGAAGGCGGCAAGTGAGCGAATCCCCGGGAGCTTACTGAAGTAAGTGACCGGGGTGAACGAACGCGGCTAACGCACATGCAACTTGAAGTATGACGGGTATATAAGGACTTTTCATGACCGCGTATTGGCTTGCCCAGGGCGTCGGCGTTATCGCCTTTCTGATCGGGATTACGACCTTTTTCAACCGCGATGAGCGTCGCTTTAAGCTACAGCTGGCCGTCTATAGCGCCACCATTGGCGTGCATTTCTTTTTGATGGGCGCCTGGCCGGCGGGAATGAGCGCCGAGCTGAATACCGTCCGCACCCTGATCTCCATGCGCACTCGCAGGCTGTGGGTGATGGCTCTGTTTATCGTGCTCACCCTGGTGCTGGGGCTGGCGAAGCTGCAGCACGCCATGGAGCTGCTGCCGATTATTGGCACCCTGGCCAGTACCTGGGCGCTCTTTCGCTGCTCGGGTCTAACCGTCCGCTGCGTCATGTGGTGTTCGACCGCCTGCTGGGTGATCCACAACTTTTGGCTGGGCTCGATCGGCGGCACCCTGATTGAAGGCAGCTTCCTGTTGATGAACGGTCTGAATATCATCCGATTCCGGCGGATGCAAAAGCGCGGTATCGATCCGTTTAAAGCGGAAAAGGCGGGGCAGAAAGAGAACCCCTCCGCGCGTTAGCGGAGGGGAGAGGAGAGATTAACTGCGCAGGGCGTTTTTTGCCAGCTGTTCGTCTTCAGCGATACAGGCGGCGGCGGTGAACAGCGCATCGGTCGAGGAGTTCAGCGCGGTTTCGCAGGAGTCCTGCAGAACGCCGATGATGAAGCCCACGGCGACCACCTGCATGGCGATATCGTTCGGGATACCAAACATATTACAGGCCAGCGGGATCAGCAGCAGCGACCCGCCCGCCACGCCGGAAGCGCCGCAGGCGCACAGCGAGGCGACCACGCTCAGCAGCAGCGCGGTCGGCAGATCGACCGGAACATTAAGCGTGTGTACGGCCGCCAGGGTCAGAACCGTGATGGTAATAGCCGCGCCGGCCATGTTAATGGTCGCGCCCAGCGGAATAGAGACCGAATAGGTATCGCGATCCAGATTCAGCTTTTCGCACAGGGCCATATTCACCGGAATGTTGGCGGCGGAGCTGCGGGTAAAGAAGGCGTATACGCCGCTTTCGCGCAGGCAGGTCATCACCAGCGGATACGGGTTGCGGCGGATTTTCCAGAACACCAGCAGCGGGTTAATCACCAGCGCCACCAGCAGCATACAGCCAACCAGCACCAGCAGCAGCTGGGCGTAGCCCCACAGGGTTTCAAAACCGGTCGTCGCCAGCGTGGAAGCGACCAGGCCGAAGATACCCAGCGGCGCAAAGCGAATCACCACTTTAACGATAAAGGTGACCGCGTGGGACATGTCGTTAATCAGATTTTTGGTGGTTTCATTGCCGTGGCGCAGCGCGAATCCTAAACCGACGGCCCATACCAGAATCCCGATATAGTTGGCGTTCAGCAGCGCGTCAATGGGGTTAGAAACCATGCTCATCAGCAGCCCGCGCAGGACTTCGACGATACCCGACGGTGGGGTGATGCTCTCTGCCGCCGCGTTCAGGTGCAGCGTTGACGGAAAGAGGAAGCTGAACAGCACCGCGGTTAACGCGGCGGCAAAAGTCCCCAGCAGATAGAGGAACAGAATCGGGCGGATGCTGGTTTTCTGCCCCTGCTGATGGTTGGCGATAGAGGCCATGACCAGCATCAGTACCAGCACCGGCGCCACCGCTTTCAGCGCGCCGACGAACAGCGTCCCCAGCAGCCCAACCGCCACGGCGGCCGGTTTTGAGACCGTCGCCAGCAGCACGCCGAGTATCAGACCAATTAAAATTTGTTTGACCAGACTGCCCTGAGCCAGTCGCCGTAGCAGGGTCGATCGGGGTGATGGGGTTGCCATAATTCATTCCTTCCAGTGATGTCGCTGTTCGTCCCGGCTACGTGTTATTTGTAACGTTTATGTCCGGATGTAAATAGATGTTTGCCTGGTTGAGTATACGGAAAGAACGCTTCTGGGGAAGGGTAAAATGCTGTTTATCGCGCTGGGATCTTATTTTTTAACTATGTATTAACTATTTTGTGACATGAGTAAGAATAATGCGCGGCAAACGTTGCCGACCGGGTGAAACGGGTCTTCACCCGGCCGTTTACGTCTTACTGCAGCTGTTTTTTCCGATCGTTCTGCTTATTGACCCAGGCGTTGATCAGCAGCGTCAGCACCAGAATACCGCCGACCACGCCCAGCGAAATGCCGATGGGAATATGGTAAAAATCGACAATCAGCATCTTGATGCCGATAAACACCAGAATCACCGACAGGCCGTACTTCAGCATGGAGAAACGCTCCGCGACGCCCGCCAGCAGGAAATACATCGCGCGCAGGCCGAGAATCGCGAACAGGTTTGAGGTCAGCACGATAAACGGATCGGTGGTCACGGCGAAGATGGCCGGAATGCTGTCGACGGCAAAGATAACGTCGCTCAGCTCGACCAGGATCAGCACCAGCAGCAGCGGCGTGGCGTAGATAACGCCGTTTTTGCGGGTAAAGAAGCGTTCACCCTCGATTTTATCCGTCATGCGCAGATGATTGCGGATCCAGCGTACCAGCGGTTTATCGCCGATCCCGGAATCGTCCTCTTTCGCCAGCGCCATCTTCACGCCGGTAAACAGCAGGAATGCGCCGAAGACGTAGAGCAGCCACTCAAACTGAGAAATCAGCCAGCTGCCGGCGAAGATCATGATCGTACGCAGCACGATCGCGCCCAGTACGCCGTAAACCAGCACTCTGCGCTGTAGCGCAGGCGGAACGGCAAAGTAGCTGAACAGCATCAGCCAGACGAAGACGTTATCCACGGCCAGCGCTTTCTCGATCAGGTAGCCGGTGAGGAACGCCAGCGCTTGCGGGTCGGCCACGGCGCGACCTTCGGTCTGCACCAGATACCACCAGAAAGCGGCGTTAAACAGCAGCGAGAGGGTAACCCAGAGAATGGACCAGCCAGCGGCCTGCTTCATGGTCATGCTATGCGCACCACGCCGTCCCTGCAGCAGCAGATCGATAGCCAGCATGATGACCACTACCACTGCGAATCCGCCCCATAACAACGGTGTGCCGACAGTATTCATTACTATTTTCCTTACATAAAAACAAAACGGCTGACGTCGGAAGACGGCAGCCGCTGCGCTTTTATGCATAGACCTCGCCTTCCGGCAAGGTCTCACTTACAACAAGAATCTGTTGCCCGGCGACCGGATGCGGTTTTTCACGCATCGTAATGACGATCGGCCGGCAAGGAAGTTACTCCCCTTTGCGCGTAACAAAGTATTACAGGTTATAAATGGCGTCAATGGAGGCCGACGGACCATTTACACAGCTTTACGCCACCGGTTGACTATCCGCCGGGAAGACCACGCCGGTCTGGCGACGAATTTCGCTCAGCAGCTTCGCCGTGATGCGGCTCACTTCCAGACCCGGATGAACCACCTCGTTGGCTTCGACCAGACGCGCGAACTCCTCCGCTTCATACAGCATCGTATTGATATGCTGCGGCAGGGTGAGATCCTGAGGCTTGCCGCCGCGCGGCACGAAGCACACTTTCTGGCATTCGGAGATTTTTTCGATTACCAGCGCGCCGGCTTCGCCCTGAATTTCGCTGGGGATGGCGGAATCGCTGACCTTCGAGTGGTGCAGGGTGACATCGAAATCCCCGTAGCTGAGAACGACCGTGCCCTGGCCATCGACGCCGCTCTCCAGCAGGCTGGCGGTTGCGTGCACCGCGCGAGGCTCGCCCCACAGCGCCACCGCGGAGGCCAGACAGTAAAAGCCGATATCCATGATCGAGCCGTTAGAGAAGGCCGGATTGAAGGTGTTGGGATTTTCGCCGTCGAGATAGCGCTGATAGCGGGAAGAGTACTGGCAGTAGTTAATAAAGGCTTTGCGCAGCTTGCCGATCTTGTCGAACGACTGTTTAAGCAGCAGGAAGTTTGGCAGGCTGGCGGTTTTGAACGCTTCGAAGAGCACCACGTTATTTTCCCGCGCCGTTTTGATCGCGGCTTCGACTTCCTGCAGGTTCGAGGCCAGCGGTTTTTCGCAAATCACGTGTTTTTTATGGCGCAGGAACAGGCGGGTTTGCGGGAAGTGCAGCGAGTTTGGGCTGGCGATATAGACCGCGTCAACGTCAGGGCTTTGCGCTAAATCTTCCAGCGAAGTGAACAGATGTTCGACGGGATAGTCGCTGGCGAAGGTCTGGGCTTGCTCAAGGCTGCGGGAGTAGATGGCGGTGAGTTTATATTTGCCGGTTTCATGGGCGGCATCGACAAACTGCTTGGTTATCCAGTTTGTGCCAACAACTGCGAAACGTATCATAAACGTTGACGAACTCCGTAAAAGGGACCTTTCGTCACTGTAGCACGCCATCATGACAAAACCAGTGCGCTATGGCGCAGAACGCTCTAACGAAAGCTGGGTCAGCCACAGGCGGGTATCAAACTCCAGCTGATGGTACTGCGGCTCCATATGGCAGCACAGCTGATAGAACGCTTTGTTGTGCTCTTTTTCCTTCAGGTGCGCCAGCTCGTGCACCACGATCATCCGCAGAAAATCCTCCGGCGCATCGCGAAAGACGGTGGCGACGCGAATTTCGGCTTTCGCCTTCAGCTTGCCGCCCTGAACGCGGGAGATGGCGGTATGCAGGCCGAGCGCGTTGTTGAGCACGTGGATCTTGTTGTCGTACATCACCTTATTGATCGGCGCCGCACCGCGCAGATAACGGGACTTCAGATCCTGGGTATACTGGTACAGCGCTTTATCGTTGTTGATATCGTGACCCTGCGGATAGCGCTTTTTCAGCACCTCGCCGAGACGGTTCTGTTCGATTAACGCGGTGACCTGCGCCAGCAGGGATTCAGGGTAGCCCTGGAGATAGGTTAAAGTGCTCATGCAGCCTGTTTGGGTCATTCAGCGACAACAGCCGGGGATTCTAGCACCCCGCGTGGGCAGGATGCCAGAAAGGCGGCGTTACTCGATTATCGCGTCTTCTACCGCCCGGTAGCTAAAGAAGTCAAACAGCGCCTCTTTACGATGCAGCATGCTATCCACGCAGGCCATGCCGACAAACGCGCCGGTAAACTCGCCGTAGCGGCTGTATTCATCGGAAAAACGCGAGGTGTCGTAGACCGCGCCGATGTTTTGGTATTTTGCGCCATCCGCGGACCACGAGCACCGTATCTCCCGGCCGTTAATCGCCATCGCCAGATAGACTTCTCCCTCCGCAAGGCGGATTTTCTGCGGGTCGTCGTGACGCTCGCCGTTATCCATATAAATGATGGCCAGCTGCGCTGCGCCGGAGGCTTCATCCCAGGTTTTATGCAAAAACAGATAGTTCATGTTGTCGTAATAGAGCGTCAGGCCGGCGCTGTGCTGATAAATCTCCGGGCTGAACTCCATCTTCGTGACGATGGTGGCGTATACCGAGGTGAGCTTTTTCGCCAGCAGACTGACTTTATTGAGCGAGCTCAGCGACTCCTGGCCGCGTAAGGCAAGGTAGCCTGCTTTACGTTCAAGGCTGGTAAAGCGCTGAAAGCGGATCCGCGGCGCATAGAAGGCGTTATCCAGCGTCTGCCCATCAAAATCATCCCTGTCTGGTTTAGCCGGAAACGGCTGAGAAGGCAGATTAGACTCTTCCACCTGGTGCTGAGCGAGGTTCCCCCCGGCCGCCATGCGCAGCCAGCCATCGTCGCTCCATACCATCTTTTGTATCGCCGTCTCGCGGCCCAGCGGGCAGCGCAGCGCCTGGCGGAAGGGTCTGCAGCAAAGATGGGTTAACCAGACTTCGCCCGTCGGGGTCTCGACGTAGCTGCCGTGCCCGGCTTTTTGCAGATAGGTTTGCGGATTGAAGTAGTGTGGTTTGAGATGGTCTGCGTCGTGGCGCGCGTTAAAGTTCTCCGGCCAGGAGGTGACGATGGGGTTTTGCGGATCGCCTTCATAGGGGCCGGCGACCTGCGTTGCGCGCGCCATGGTGACCGCATGGCCGTAGCCGGTGCCGCCTTCGGCGACCATCAGGTAGTAATAGTCGCCGCGGCGCGTCAAATGCGGTGCTTCAATACAGCCGCGATCGGTACCGCCGCGCCAGATCCGCTGCGGATAGCCGACAACGCTTCGCGTTTGCGGCGAATACTCCACCAGGCAAATGGCGCCCGGTTTTTCGTAACCTTCGCGGGTTTCCCACTCCAGGGAAACGATCCATTTTTTTCCGTCGGTGTCGTGCAAAATGGAGGCATCGAACCCGGCAGAGTGGAGATAAACCGGCTCACTCCACGGGCCGGTGATTTCACTGGCGGTAATAAGATAGTTATCTACATCGAAATAACGTGAATTCATGGAATTCATCACGCCATAAATAACGTAGAACAGCCTTTCCTCTTCACACCAGGTCAGGCTCGGTGCCCAAATGCCTTTGGCGGAGGGCAGCTTTTTTAAATCCGGATTATTATCATCGGTAAGAACGTGGGTAAGTAGTTGCCAATGTTTTAAATCCCTCGAATGATAAACCGGCAGGCCGGGAAACCATTCAAAGGAAGAGACCGCCACATAATAATCATCGCCGCGCCGACAGATACTGGGGTCAGGATTAAAACCTTTAAAAACAGGATTCTGAATCATCGTATTTACCCTTAATGCGCAAAATATAGCGATGATTGTAAATAGGCGATGGCGACGGGGATATATAGACTCTGGCTATTTATATAATAAACGTCTACTTATCCGGTGATGCGGCTCACAAAAACGCGTTATTTCTCTGCCCGACGCCCTACGGCATCGGTGCTTCTGACTTTGTGACGGAAGGCCAGCGGGGTGTCGTTCATCATCTCTTTAAACTTGAGGCAGAAGTAGGCGCTGTCGGTGAAGCCGGCGCTTTGCGAGATATCGCTAATCTTCAGGTCGGTGTTGGTCAGTAGATTGATAGCGATATTCAGTTTGCGCAGCAGCATAAATTTTTTGAAGCTGATGCCGAAGGCGGATTTAAAGGTGCGGGAAAACCAGGATTTCGACCACCGGCAGCGGCGGGCGGCTTCTTCGGTTGTCATCTCAAAATTTTCATTTTCATCAATAGATTGCAGAAGTTCGATCAGCTCGCTCAGATAGCGGTGGTTGGTGCGTTCGGTAATGGGGACGGAATCTTTCAGGCTATTAAAGGCGTGCAGCAGTACGCTCTGCATCAGGGAGCGAAACAGCGAATCGGTAAAGTCGCTGAACTCGCCGCACCAGCTCAGCAGCAGCTCCAGGCGCTCGGCTTCCTCGCCGGAAAGGTAAGCGACCGCGCCGCAGTGGGCGGCGGGGAGCGACAGGTCGTATCCCTCGAGCCACTCTTTTTCGAATTGCATAAGATAACGCTTGTGGCTGGCGGCGGCCGGGAGCGTCATTTCATGGATCAGTAAGGCGGGGACGAAAATCAGAGTATTGTTTTTTATCGTAAATTTCTCATCACCAATCGAATAGCTGCCCTCCGACTCTCGGAACCACATCAGTTCGTCCATCATATGAAAATGCGGGACTACGTTTATGCCATTGAAATCGTTTATGTTATCTACCCGCAGGGTAAATAGCTCGCCGGCGCCCACGGGGATCTTTTCGAAAACGGGAGATTCATCACTCATCGGGTACACTCTTCTTATATTTAACAGGATGATTTATACATAATCGGTAAGCCCTAAGCAATAACGTACAGAGGACAAATATTAACGATCTTTCTGGCGGAGGCGCGATGAACACTGCCCGTATCAGTATTAAAGAAAAATTTAGCTATGGGTTAGGGGATACCGGCTGTAATTTAGTCTGGCAGACGGTGATGCTGTTTATGGCCTGGTTTTATACCGACGTATTTGGTTTAAGTCCGGCGCATATGGGGACCATGTTTCTCGCAGTCAGGGTATTAGACGCGGTCACCGATGTATTAATGGGGGCGGTGGCGGATCGTACCCGGACTAAATATGGGCAATTCCGCCCTTATATTTTATGGTTCGCGATTCCTTTTGGCGTACTTTGCTGCTTAACGTTTTATACGCCGGATTTCGGCTATACCGGCAAGCTGATTTACGCCTATGTTTCTTATACCTTATTATCGCTGGTCTATACGGCGATTAACGTTCCGTATTGCGCGATGATCAATAATATCTCTAACGATTCCCGCGAGCGCGTTTCGCTTCAGTCCTGGCGCTTTGCGCTCAGTACGCTCGGCGGTCTGATTGTCTCGCTGACCGCGCTGCCGCTGGTGGCCTGGCTGGGTCAGGGTAATGTGCAAAACGGCTATTTTTACACCATGATTGTGATGGGGTGCCTGAGCATCATTCTGTTCTTTATCTGCTTCGGCCTGACGAAAGAGCGCTACACCACGGATATCGCGGTCAACAATCAAAGCAGCATTCTTGACGATCTGAAAACCCTGCTCGCCAACAAGGACTGGCGCATTCTCTTCGCGCTCAACGTCGTTAACCTGATTGCGGTGCTGTTTAAAGGCGGGACCACGCTCTATTACGTCAACAACATTATGGGGCGGGCGGATCTGGGCAGTCTGCTGCTGACCACCACCCTGGCTTCCGGCGTGCTGGGGGCGATGCTCTCCCCGTTTATCTTTAAAAATATTGATAAAGTGAAAGGGTTTAAAATCTCGATGGCCATCGAGGCGGCGCTGCTGATAGGCATGTACTTCGTCCCGGCGGGGAACGTGGCCGCTATCTTTGCGCTGGTGATTATCATCAATATTATTCAGCTGGCCGCCACGCCGCTGCAGTGGAGCATGCTGTCCGATATTATCGATGCGGAAGAGAAACGCAGCGGTAAAAAACTCAGCGGGATCGTTTTTTCAACAAACCTGTTTGCCATCAAGCTGGGGATCGCCATCGGCGGCGCGCTGGTGGGCTATATGCTGGCATGGGGCGACTACGTTGGCGGCGCAGCGCAGCAAACCGACTCCGCGCTGCTGTTCACCGTCTTCCCCGGGGTACTGGTGGCGCTGCTGATTGTTATCATGAGCAAGTACAGCCTGGACGATAAACGCCTGTCGCGCCTGGCGCAGGACGACCTCCCGGCGTAACGGACCGTCGCCCGGCAGATGGAGATAATCGGCGCATCTCTATTCTACTGGGCGAAGTTTGCGTATAAACTCGCGGGTTTTAGAGTTCCGGAGGCACAAAGGCGATGAGCCAGGTAGAGTTAAACGGTGAGTTATTCACATTAGAGCGGTTCCCGCCGAATGCTGAAGAGGAAGCGCTTCAGGCGTGGGAAGCGGCGGATGAATATCTGCTGCAACAGGTGAATGACGTCGACGGCCTGACGCTCATTTTCAATGACAGCTTTGGCGCGCTGGGCTGCGCGCTGGCGGAACGCAACCCGGTCAGCATCAACGATTCCTACGTATCTGAGCTGGCGACCCGCTACAACCTGCGGATGAACGGCATTGATGAAGAGAGCGTACGTTTTCAGGATCCCCTGAGCGAACTGCCTGCCGCGCCGGCGCTGGTGCTCATTAAGGTTCCGAAGCAGCTGGCGCTGCTGGAGCAGCAGCTGCGCGCGCTGCGCGAGGTTGTCACGCCGGAAACCCGTATCATCGCCGCCGCGAAAGCGCGGGATGTCCACAATTCCACCCTGGCGCTGTTTGAGAAGATCCTCGGCACCACCACCACATCGCTGGCATGGAAAAAGGCGCGGCTGATTTTCTGTACCTTTACCGCGCCTGAGGTGGCCGATGCGCCGCAAACCTACAGCTGGCCGCTGGACGGTACGCCGTGGACGATTCACAACCACGCCAACGTGTTCGCCCGCAGCGGCCTGGATATTGGCGCGCGCTTCTTCCTGGAGCATCTGCCGGCAAATATTGAAGGCGAGATCGCCGATCTTGGCTGCGGCAACGGCGTGATTGGCCTGAAAGCGCTGGCTTTAAACCCGGACGCCCGGGTGATGTTTACCGATGAGTCCTATATGGCGGTCGCTTCCAGCCGGCTGAACGTCGAAACCAATATGCCGGATGACCTCGAGCGCTGCGAGTTTGTGGTGAATAACGCGCTGTCCGATATTGAGCCGGACCGCTTCGCCGCCATCCTCTGCAACCCGCCGTTTCATCAGCAGCATGCGATCACCGATCATATTGCCTGGCAGATGTTTAACGACGCCCGCCGCAGCCTGAAGTACGGCGGCGAGCTGTATGTCGTCGGCAACCGCCATCTCGATTATTTCCGCAAGCTGAAACGCGCGTTCGGTAACTGCACGACGATCGCCACCAATAATAAATTTGTGGTGTTGAAAGCGACAAAGGTGCGCAAACAGCGCTGAGCGTTATCGGCTTTCCCGGTTTCCCCGGTTTCCCCGGCTTGCGGCTGACGCCTTAGCCGGGCTACCGGCTTGCGGCTGACGCCTTAGCCGGGCTACCGGCTGACGCCTTAGTCGGGCTACCGGCTGACGCCTTAGCCGGGCTACCGGCTGATACCTTAGTCGGACTACCGGCCGGGTTTTCTTTCCCTAAATCGACAGCGCCAGCCGGGTGCCCTGAGCGATTGCCCGCCGGGCGTCCAGCTCCATCGCTACGTCGCAGCCGCCAATCAAATGCACCGTTTTACCCGCCGTCTGCAGCGGATCGGCAAGCTCGCGGCGGGGATCCTGACCGGCGCAGATAATCACATGATCAACGTTAAGCACCTGAGATTCGCCGCCGATCGTCACATGAAGGCCGGCATCATCGATCCGTTGATAGCTGACGCCGGGGATCATTTTGACGCCGCGGGCCAGCAGGGTAGCGCGATGGATCCAGCCGGTGGTTTTCCCCAGCCCGTCGCCGGGCTTGCTGGTTTTGCGCTGCAGCATCACGATCTGGCGTGGGCTTTTAGCCAGCTGCATCCCTTCCGGGCGTAATCCGCCCGCGCTCTGCAGGCTGGTATCGATCCCCCATTCCGCACAGAACTCGTCGATATTCTGGCTGGTGGCGACGCCGGACTGGCTGAGGTACATGGCGGTATCAAAGCCGATCCCGCCGCAGCCGATAATCGCCACCTTCTCGCCGACCGGCGCTTTATCACGCAGGACATCGAGGTAGCTCAGCACCTTCGGATGATCGATCCCGGCGATATCCGGCATCCGCGGGGCGATCCCGGTGGCGAGGATAATCTCATCAAATGCCCGCAGATCGTCGGCCGTCACCCGGGTTTTAAGCCGCAGCGCGACGCCGGTAAGATCCAGCATCCGGCGGTAATAACGCAGAGTCTCATGGAACTCCTCTTTGCCGGGGATCTGTTTGGCGATAGTAAACTGGCCGCCAATCTCATGGTGCCCGTCAAAGAGCGTCACCTGATGCCCGCGCGAGGCGGCGTTAACGGCAAAGGCCAGGCCGGCAGGACCGGCGCCGACTACCGCCAGCCGCTTCGGTGCGGTCGCGGGCGCTATCGGCATCAGGGTTTCATGGCAGGCGCGCGGGTTGACCAGACACGAGGTGACTTTACCGGCGAAGATCCGATCGAGGCAGGCCTGGTTGCAGCCAATACAGGTATTGATCTCATCCGCCCGCCCGCTCTGTGCTTTAGAGAGAAATTCGCTGTCGGCGAGGAAAGGGCGGGCCATCGATACCATGTCGGCGTCTCCGCGGGCCAGGATCGCCTCCGCCACGGCGGGATCGTTAATCCGGTTGGTGGTGACCAGCGGGATCGACACCGCGCCTTTCAGCTTGCGGGTGACCCAGCTAAACGCGCCACGCGGTACCGGAGTGGCGATGGTGGGAATGCGCGCCTCGTGCCAGCCGATGCCGGTATTGATAATCGTGGCCCCGGCGGCCTCAATCGCTTTCGCCAGCGCGGTGACCTCCGCCAGGGTGCTGCCGCCGCTGACCAGGTCGAGCATCGACAGGCGGTAGACAATAATAAAATCGCTGCCCGCGCGCTCCCGCACGGCTCTGACCACCTCTACGGCAAAACGCATGCGTCGGGCGTAGTCGCCGCCCCACTGGTCGTCGCGCAGGTTGGTGCGCGCGGCAAGAAATTCGTTAATCAGATAGCCTTCCGAGCCCATCACTTCGACGCCGTCGTACCCGGCTTCCCGCGCCAGCTGGGCGCAGCGGGCAAAATCATCGATCAGCTGTAAGATCTCTTCGTGGCTCAGTTCGTGAGGCGTAAAGGGGTTGATCGGCGCCTGCAGCGCGGAAGGAGCCACCAGCTGCGGCTGGTAGCTGTAGCGCCCGGTATGCAGGATCTGCAGCGCGATTTTGCCGCCCTCCTCGTGTACCGCATCGGTGATATGGCGGTGATGAGCGAGATGGCTGGCGTCGTTAAGCACCGCGCCGCCCGCCATGGTGACGCCGGAAGGCGCCGGGGCAATCCCGCCGGTGACGATCAGCGCCACCCCGTGGCGGGCGCGCTCGGCGTAAAACGCCGCCAGCCGCTGTGCGCCGTCCGGCAGCTCCTCCAGGCCAGTGTGCATCGAGCCCATCAACACGCGGTTTTTGAGCGTTGTGAACCCCAGGTCAAGCGGGGCGAAAAGCGACGGGTAGCGGCTCATAATCTCTTCCAGTGTAAAATTATTGTTATGTGGTCGGATGAGTTACTAATTTAGCCGCCGCGGGCGAAAAGGGAAAAGGGGAGTGCGGCGATTGTGATGGGATTCAAAGAACGGCGGAAGGTTCTCCCTTACCCCGGCCCTCTCCCTCCGGGAGAGGGAGAAGGGCGGAATGGCGCCGGGGCCAGTTATGCCCGGACGGTTTCTTCTCCTGTAGGGGAGAGGCTTAGGGTGAGGGGGCAACAGGGGCACGGCGCGTCAGCCCCGGCGCCTGCCACATCGAGGTCGTTAATCCGCTGTCCACCAGACCGAGCTGCTCGGCGTACACCGACTGCCATTTGATCATCATCTCGTGATACAGCTCGCGATGCGCCGGATTGGGCGTAAATTCCCGGTGCCAGCTCACCAGCTTCTCGCCCGTCGCCGCCATATCGCCGTACAGCCCGGCGCCGGTGCCGGCGGCGATCGCGCAGCCCAGCGCCGTCGCCTCGCGGACCTCCGGCACCCGCACCGGGAGGCCGGTGACATCGCTGAGGATCTGGCTCCACAGCGCGCCTTTTGAGCCCCCGCCCGCAAAGACCAGGCTGTCAAACTGCACGCCGGAAAACTGCGAAATTTGCGCCAGATTACAGGCAGAGACAATCGCCGCGTTCTCTTCCAGCGCGCGGAAGAGGGTGGCCTTATTGCATTTTTCCGGGTCGATGGAGAGGTTAATAAACGACGGCGCGGCGTGGTACCACTGCTTAAAGTGCATGGCGTCAGAGAAGATCGGCATCACCCCGTGGGAACCCGCCGGCACGCGGCTGGCCATCTCTTCGAGCAGGCTGTAGGCGTCGACGCCGAGGCGCCCGGCAATCAGCTTCTCCTCCGCGCAGAACGCGTCGCGGAACCAACGCATGGTCAGGCCGGTGAAGAAGCTGATGGACTCCGCCTGCGCCATGCCGGGAATGACGTGCGGGTTAACGCGAATATTCATCTCCGGGTCAGTTCGGACTTCCGGCAGATTAACCACCTGCTGCCAGAAAGTGCCGCCGAGCACCGCCGTCTGCCCGGCGCGCACCACGCCGAGGCCCAGGCAGCCGAGCTGGACGTCGCCGCCGCCCATCACCACCGGCGTGCCCGCGCGCAGCCCGCTTTGCGCCGCTGCCGCGTCGGTCACCGCTCCCAGTACGCTGCCGGTCTCTTTGACCGGCGAGAGAATATCGGCCCGCAGCCCGGCCATATCCAGCAGCGCCGGGCGCCAGTCGCGGCTGAAGAGATCGAGCATGCCGGTCGTTCCGGCGTTAGAAGGGTCAACCGCCAGTTCGCCGGAAAGCTTTGCCGCCAGCCAGTCGCTGATCATGGTGATGGTCGCCGCTTTGCGGTAGATATCCGGGCGATGATGGGCCAGCCACAGCAGGCGCGGCATGGCGCTCAGCGCCAGGGTCTGCCCGGACACGCCGTACACTTCGGATTCAAAACGGTCGTCGTGGATCTCTTTGAGCTCCGCCACCTCGCGGCTGGCGCGGGCGTCAACGTTGGCGCAGGCCCAGATGGCCTCGCCGTTGCGGTCGTAAAGCACGATGCCTTCACGCATCGAGCAGCAGGCCACGGACTGAATATCGGTCGCAGAGAGATGGGTGGCGGCCAGCGCCTGACGGATACACTGGCAGGCCAGCTGCCAGTTGGTGCCAAGGTCGAACTCCATCGAGCCGGGGACATTGTCCACGCTCAGGTGCTTCCATTCGGCCTGGCCGACCGCCATCTGGCGGCCCTGGAGATCGAATACGACCGCCCGAATGCTGCCGGTCCCGGCATCTAACGCTAACAGGTAACTCATGACATGCGCCTCGCTCGTGTTGCGCGGCGCAGGGCCGTTATGAGGCCAGCGTCAGCACCGCGCGTGCTGTTGTCTCTTCCGTTACCAGGCCATTAATCCGCTTGCCGATAAGGGCCGCGTAAATCGCCTGCGCTTTTTCTGTGCCCCCGGCGACGCCCACGATGGTCGGCAGCTGCGCCAGTTCATCAAGGGTGACGCCGAGCAGTTCCCGATGGATCTCCAGCCCTTCAACCGGTTTGCCGTCGGCCTGCAGGAAATAACCTAAAATGTCGCCGACCGCGCCTTTGCGGGCGTACATTAGCTGTTCGCCTTCGCTGATATAGCCGGAGCGCAGGATGGTGGCGTCCCGGCGCTGGTCAATGGCGCCGATACCTACCACCGCCGCATCCGCCGCCGTCGCGGCCAGGATCACGTCGCGGACGCTCGATTCCCGGCGCAGGATCTCTGCCACATCCGCCGATGACACCCGCAGCGGCGCGGGGATCATGCTGACGCTACAGGCGGCATCCAGCTGGCCAATGCCGGTCATATACGGGCCCACGCCGCCGGAAAGCGTCACCAGCCGAACCTGCTGGGAGCCGATAAACCCGCTCAGGTGCTGCAGGCAGCTCATGGTGGCTTCGCCAAAGCCCACCGCCAGCAGCTGTCCCGGCTCCAGCACGCCCATTAACGATTGCGCCGCGCCAATCCCCAGGCGGGTGTTCATCGGCGGGGTATTCAGCGCCGGCAGCACGCGGGCAATTTTCAGACCGAAACGCTGCTGAAGTTCGGTTTCCAGCGCCAGGCAGCCCTCATAGCGCGAATTAATCTGGACGCGGATCACCCCCGACTGGCGGCCCTTCTCCAGCAGGCGGGAGATCTTTAACCGCGGCAGCCCTAAACGCTCGCCGATGTCGTTCTGCGTCAGGCCGTCGTGGTAGTAACACCACGCCACCCGCGCCACCAGCTCCTCCTCGGCTAACGCCAGCCCGGCGTAGCGGCTCTCTTCCGTAATGCGTTTTTCGCTCATAAATTGAACTCTTATAAAAATTTAGATCATATGTTCGTTATTGCGCGGTCGGAAAATGTGAGCCGACTGGCAAAACGGATCTTTCGTTGTCCGCTGGTTTTCTTCAAACGATCGAAAGCATAAAACTGTGATCGTTGCACGGTTGTAAATATAGTTCACCGTCTACGCTTTTGAACATTATTAATTTAAAAAATCTTTTGTTCAAAATGAGGCGCGATGATGAAGCCACTGCTTGAAGCTCGCCAAATCGGCAAACAGTTCTCCGGCGTCACCGTGCTGAAGCAGATTGATTTCACGCTGCTTTCCGGCCAGGTGCACGCGCTGATGGGCGGTAACGGCGCCGGAAAATCGACGCTGATGAAGATTATCGCCGGGGTAGAGACCCCCGACAGCGGTGAGCTCATCCTCGGCGAACGTACATTTGCGCGCCTTACTCCCGCCCAGGCCCATCAGCAGGGCGTGTATCTGGTGCCGCAGGAACCGATGTTATTCCCCAATCTGACGGTGCGGGAAAATATTCTTTTTCGTCTGCCAAAGCGGGCGGATACCGAGGCCCGCCTGCAGGAAAAGCTTCAGCAGCTTAGCTGCCAGCTTAACCTTGAGGCGGCGGCCAGCACCCTGGAAGTCGCCGACCAACAAATGGTGGAGATCCTGCGCGGGCTGATGCGCGACGCGCAGATCCTGATCCTCGATGAACCCACCGCCTCATTGACGCCGGGGGAAACCGAGCGCCTGTTTCGCCAGATCCGCTCTTTGCAGGCGCTCGGCGTCGGGAGCGTGTTTATCTCGCACAAGCTGCCGGAGATCCGCCAGGTCGCCAGCCACGTCTCGGTGATGCGCGACGGCGCGGTGGTGCTGAGCGGGGAAACCACGCACTACGGCGACAATCAGCTGATCGGCGCAATGACGCCCGTCAGCCGCGATCGTGCGCTGAGCGACACGCAAAAGCTGTGGCTGGCGCTGCCGGGCAATCGCCGCACTCAGGCGCAGGATTTCCCGGTCCTTAGGGTTGAAGATCTGACCGGAGAAGGTTTTATCGATCTCAACCTGGAGATCCGCGCCGGGGAGATCGTCGGCCTCGCCGGGCTGGTCGGATCCGGGCGCACCGAATTTGCCGAAACGCTCTACGGTCTGCGACCGGCGCGCGCCGGGCGGGTATGGCTGGAAAACCGCGATATCAGCCGCGACAGTACGCGCGCCAGGCTGGCCTGCGGGCTGGTCTATCTGCCGGAGGACAGGCAGGTTTCCGGGCTGTTTCTCGATGCGCCGGTGCGCTGGAACACGGTGATGTTTAACCAGCCGTCGCTGTGGCAGCAGAACAGGCGCGAAGCGGCGGTGGTGGAGCGCTATCACCGGGCGCTGGGGATCAAAATGGCCGATGGCGATCGCCCGGTGCGCACGCTCTCCGGCGGTAACCAGCAGAAGGTACTGCTGGCGCGCTGCCTGGAGGCTAACCCGCTGCTGCTGATCGTCGATGAGCCGACCCGCGGCGTGGACGTTTCCGCCCGCGCCGACATCTATCAGCTGTTGAAAAGCGTCGCCGCGCAAAACGTGGCGGTATTGATGATCTCCAGCGATCTCGACGAGTTCGTTGGCCTGGCCGATCGGGTGCTGGTGATGCATCAGGGCAGGCAGAGCGGCGAGCTGGCGCAGCAGGCGGTCAGCGTTGACCGGATGATGACCCTGGCCTTCGGAGGACAGGCATGAAAACGTTATTAAAGAATCGTGAACTGAGCGCCTTTCTCGCCATCGTGGTGCTGTTTGCCGGGCTGGTGGCGCTCAACCCGGCTTATTTCAGTTTACAAACCCTGGCCATGATCTTTGCCAGCGCGCAGATCCTTTGCCTGCTGGCGCTGGGGGCAACGCTGGTGATGCTCACTCGCAATATCGACGTTTCGGTAGGCTCCACCGTCGGCCTGAGCGCTATCGCGACAGGCGTGGCGCTGAATAGCGGGTATGGCCTGATGACCGCCATCGCCTTCGCGCTGGCGATCGGCGCGCTGGCCGGCGCCTTTAACGGCCTGCTGGTGGTGGGGCTGCGCATCCCGGCGATTGTCGCCACCCTCGGCACCCTCGGGCTTTATCGCGGGGTGATGCTGCTGTGGACCGGCGGTAAGTGGATTGAAGGCTTGCCGAACAGCCTGAAGGCGCTGTCGGAACCGGCGTTCATCGGTATTTCGCCGCTGGGCTGGCTGGTGCTGGCGCTGCTGCTGGCGGGCGGCTGGATACTGTCGCGCACCGCCTTTGGCCGTGATTTTTACGCCGTCGGCGATAACCTCGCCGCGGCCCGCCAGCTCGGGGTGGCGGTGAACCGCACGCGGATGCTGGCATTTACCCTTAACGGCATGCTGGCGGCCTGCGCCGGGATTGTGTTCGCCGCGCAGATTGGCTTTGTGCCCAATCAGACCGGCAGCGGCCTGGAGATGAAGGCCATCGCCGCCTGCGTGCTCGGCGGGATTTCGCTGCTTGGCGGTACCGGCACGCTGCTGGGCGCTTTTCTCGGCGCCTTCTTCCTCACCCAAATTGACACCGTGCTGGTGCTGTTCCGTCTCCCGGCGTGGTGGAACGACTTCATCGCCGGCCTGGTGCTGCTCGGCGTACTGGTGCTCGACGGGCGTCTGCGTCAGGCGCTGGCCCGCCATCAGCGGGCGCTGAAGTACAGCCGCTTTCAGCCCGGTAATAAAGGGGGCAAGCGCGTGGCCCCGTTTCCCGAACGCAAAAACAAAGAGGTGGCGTAAATGAAGCTCAACTGGGAAAGCGCGCTGCTGGCGCTACTGGTGCTGGAGATCCTGCTGTTTGGCGCCCTGAATCCGCGCATGCTGGATCTCAATATGCTGCTGTTCAGCACCAGCGACTTTATCTGCATTGGCATCGTGGCGCTGCCGCTGACGCTGGTAATTATCAGCGGCGGGATTGATATTTCGCTCGGTTCCACCATCGGCCTGTGCGCCATCGCGCTGGGGGTGATGATGCAGGCGGGCTGGCCCATGAGCCTCGCAATCCCCCTGACGCTGCTGCTCGGCCTGCTGTGCGGGTTGCTGAACGCGGCGCTGATTCATTACACCGGCATTAGCCCGCTGGTGATTACGCTCGGCACCCTGTACCTCTACGGAGGCGGCGCGCTGCTGCTTTCTGGTATGGCCGGGGCAACCGGCTACGAAGGCATCGGTGGATTCCCGGATAGCTTTACCGCCTTCGCCAACCTGACCCTGTTCGGCCTGCCGATACCGCTGGTGCTGTTCGCCGTTATCACCTTTTTCTTCTGGCTGCTGGCCCACCGCGGGCGCTTTGGGCGGCACCTTTTTCTGCTCGGGCAGAACCCGCGCGCCGCGCGCTACGCCGCGCTTTCCGTTAACGGGATGCCCTACGCGCTGTATGGCCTGGTGGGCGTGGCGTCGGCGGTAGCGGCGCTGGTGATGGTCTCCTATTTCGGCTCGGCGCGCTCGGACTTAGGCCGCGACCTGCTGATGCCGGCGCTGACCGCCGCGGTGCTCGGCGGGGCCAATATCTACGGCGGTTCCGGCTCGATCGTCGGCACGGCGCTGGCCGCGCTGCTGGTGGGCTATTTACAACAAGGTTTGCAAATGGTCGGCATCCCCAACCAGGTGTCGAGCGCGCTGTCAGGGGCGCTGTTGGTTGTGGTGGTGATGGGGCGTTCGCTGAGCCTGCACCGTGAATGGGTGCGGATGAGCTGGCGGCGTCTTTTCTCGCGTAAAACAATCGGAGCATAAAATGAAAACAAAACTGATCGTGCTGGCGATGGCGCTGGGTATGGCATCGGCCCAGGCGGCGGACCGCATCGCTTTTATTCCTAAGCTGGTTGGCGTCGGCTTCTTTACCAGCGGCGGTAACGGCGCGAAAGAGGCGGGCAAAGCGCTCGGCGTGGACGTCACCTACGACGGCCCGACCGAACCGAGCGTCTCCGGCCAGGTGCAGCTGATCAACAACTTCGTCAACCAGGGCTACAACGCGATTATCGTCTCCGCCGTATCGCCGGACGGGCTGTGCCCGGCGCTGAAGCGGGCGATGCAGCGCGGGGTGAAGGTCCTGACCTGGGACTCCGATACCAAACCAGAGTGCCGTAGCATCTATATCAACCAGGGTACGCCGCAGCAGCTCGGCGGCCTGCTGGTGGAGATGGCGGAAAAGCAGGTGACGAAGCCTGGCGCCAAAGTGGCGTTTTTCTACTCCAGCCCGACGGTGACCGACCAGAACCAGTGGGTAAAAGAGGCGAAGGCCAAAATCGAAAAAGCTCATCCGCAGTGGGAAGTGGTGACCACGCAGTTTGGCTATAACGACGCCACCAAATCGCTGCAAACCGCCGAGGGGATCTTAAAAGCGTACCCGGATCTCGACGCCATTATCGCCCCGGACGCCAACGCGCTTCCGGCGGCTGCCCAGGCGGCAGAGAATCTCAAGCGCCAGGGCGTGGCGATTGTCGGCTTTAGTACCCCGAACGTGATGCGCCCCTACGTGGAGCGCGGCACGGTAAAAGCCTTCGGCCTGTGGGACGTGGTGCAGCAGGGCAAGATCGCGGTTAACGTCGCCGATCGTCTGCTGAAAAAGGGCGATCTTAACGTCGGCGACAGCGTTGATGTGAAAGATCTCGGCGCCCTGAAAGTCGAGCCCAACAGCGTGCAGGGCTATCAGTATGAAGCGAAAGGTAACGGCATCGTGCTGCTGCCGGAGCGGGTGGTGTTCACCAAAGAGAATATCAATAACTACGATTTCTGATGGAGGATGAGATGGCTGATTTAGACGATATCAAAGAGGGAAAAAACTTCGGCTTAGACCGTCCGCAGCAGAATACGCTCTATACGCTGAAGGGCTGCGGGTCGCTGGAGTGGGGGATGCAGTCGCGGCTGGCGCGTATCTTCAACCCGCAGAGCAACCGCACGGTGATGCTGGCGTTCGACCATGGCTATTTTCAGGGGCCGACCACCGGGCTGGAGCGTATCGATCTCTCTATTGCGCCGCTGTTCGAAGAGACCGACGTGCTGATGTGCACCCGCGGCGTGCTGCGCAGTCAGGTGCCGGCGGCGACCAACAAACCGGTGGTGCTGCGCGCTTCCGGCGGCAACTCGATCCTCAGAGAACTTTCCAACGAGTGCGTGGCGGTGGCGATGGAGGACGCGCTGCGACTGAACGTCTGCGCGGTGGCGGCGCAGGTCTATATCGGCAGCGAGCATGAGCATCAGTCGATCAACAACATTATCAAGCTGGTGGACGCCGGCAACCGCTACGGTATGCCGGTGCTGGCGGTAACCGGCGTGGGCAAAGAGATGACCCGCGACGCCCGCTACTTCTCGCTGGCCAGCCGCATTGCCGCCGAAATGGGGGCGCAGTTCGTGAAAACCTACTTTGTTGAGGAAGGCTTTGAGAAAGTCACCGCCAGCTGCCCGGTGCCGATCGTCATCGCCGGGGGTAAAAAGCTGCCGGAGCAGGAGGCGCTGGAGATGTGCTGGCGGGCGATCGACCAGGGGGCTTCCGGCGTGGATATGGGGCGGAATATCTTCCAGTCCAGCGCGCCGCGCGCGATGCTGAAGGCGGTGAAAAAAGTGGTGCATGAGAACCTGAGCGCCCGCGAGGCGTATCAGTTCTGGCAGGAGGAAAAACAGGGAGAGCTGCAATGAACGTAACGCTGGTGGAAATCAATATCAAACCGGAACGGGTCGACGAGTTTCTTGAGGTGTTCCGCGCCAACCACGAAGGGGCGCTGCAGGAGCCGGGCAATCTGCGCTTTGACGTCCTGCAGGACCCGGAGGTGAAGACGCGCTTTTTTATCTATGAAGCCTATATCGACGATGACGCGGTGCTGGCGCACAAGAAAACCCCGCACTATCTGGCCTGCGTGGCGAAGCTGGAGGCGCTGATGTCGCAGCCGCGGCAGAAGCGCAGCTTTATCGGCCTGCTGCCGGAGGTGTAAGACGAGCCCTCACCCCGGCCCTTTCCTGAAGGGCTGAGGTACCCCAGAAAAATGAAAAGCACGGTGAAGTGCGATCTGCTGGTTGCGCTAACAAAACAGCAGAGACTTCATCGTGCATTTATTACAGTCTGCCAGAAGCGCTTTTCCACATCTCTACACGGTATCCATTCCTTCCGTACTAATGTGCTTACTGATATGGCTACGGCTTGTTGTCATGTCGACTTTTTGACATACGGCCACAGGATGGACAGGCACGTTTACGGCCATCGATCCGGCTATCGTTATTCTCGGTAACAGGCCGCATTCGCCAGTGGCGACATATAGATGGATTGTCGAACAGATTTATGGTGCACTGAAATAACAACGAAAAAATGAAAAGGGACTCAACAGAGTCCTTTTTTTAATTATAAACTGCTTGCAATATAAACCCTACTATCATTGTAGGTATGGAAATAATCCATAAAACTGCTTCTATTTTAAAACCAATAGTCAATTTTTTTGGTAAATTGTTTATATAATCATATTGTTCTTTTGTCATATCATGATTGGATATTTTATTATATGGCAATGTTAATGTTTCTATAATGAATCCAATTTTTGCAAAATATGCACCTGGCGTGACTATTAAACTAGCCTCTTTTGCTAATGCTGCTGTTATTGGTAGCCGTGAATATTTATTAATATAAAGCGAAACGATTTTTCTGTAGGCAATCTTATTAATAAATGAAATTATCATAATTAATAACATGCCAAGCATAGAAAATGCCACCAGATAAACAATGAAATTCGGATTGCTATTTAAAAATTTTCTCATAAAGAATATCCCCTCCAAAAGATTCACCTAAATCTTCTGCTCCTCCTTCAACTAGCTTTGCTGCTCCTAGCGAAGCTCCCACTCCTGTAACTAAACATAAGCCAGCGCCTAATGCGCCAACTTCAGAAGTTACTATTCCCAGTATCCACATACAGGCTCCACGGGCAGCCCATCCACTTGCACTACCAACAGCAGCACTTCCAATTTGCTTAAACCCAAATTTACTATATTCAGTAATAGCTGCCTTACGGCATTCACTTTCTCGCCCCTTCGAACATGCATCATAAACATTTGAAGTATAACTTGCAAAATCTAAACCTATGCCCACATACCCTACTGTTTTCATAATCTTCATAAGTTTAGCTGACTGTTCAATATATGTTGCATATCCTTCTATATTATCAACACCTGTTCTATCCCAGCGGTGCATAATAGATCTTGTTGACAAGCCTAACGCTCTTTTAATGCTCTGATATTCGCCTAAGTTTAACTGTGCTTTTGAGAATTTAGTTAAAACCAAATCAAGTTGTTTGAATAACCTTGTCCTTTGACCAAAAAACTCTTGACCTGAAATAATACCTCTGTTGCGATTGTAAGTGTTTTTATATAAATCTTCAATCTCAACCAAAATTCTATTGATTTCATCATAATAACTTTTTCCTATTTCACTGATATAGCCTAATCCATCACCAGCTTTACCTAAATTATCGGCAAAAAGCTGATATGAAAATGCATCTACCGCCCCTCTGTTATCATGCAATAACTTTGCTTCCTGAACTGTCAGAGGGGCCAATGCTGCATCAATTCTGTCTCTTGCTCGCTGTAGCGTCTCAACCTGTTCTGGTTCCTGCTTTTCAGGATCCACCACGATTAATATCGAACCAGGCTTTTTCTTCATTTCTGGATTCAGTTGATAATAGAGTTCTCGTGTTCCCGCTGGAGGCGTAGTGAAAAGATACGGTTCATATGATGCGGGAGTCGCGCCATAGGGCAGTACGCAAAAGCCTGCATCTACGGGGTCACGCTTTTCCTGCGGTTTTGTAGGCGCTTCAGCAAGTTCTACAACGGGTGTAACGGGTTTTGGTGCTGGTGATGATTCTGATAATGATTGTGAGTGTATGGGTGAAGTGGGCCGGGTAGCACTCGCAGTACTTTTAATAGTTTCAGATTCATATCCATAAATACAATCAGTAAAAGAATTTATAAAATAGCATTTGCAAGCACATGTCCCTCTGCTATGTGCAGTTCCAGCTGCTGCAACGCCATGTATAAAATAATTAGGTATGCCTCCCGCAATATGATATATTTTTTTATCAACTCCACATATATATTTATCACCATTACGTGCTGTGGCCTGACCGTGTATAGAATGATTATCACATCCTTCTATAATACTACCACCACAGGTTGTTCTATTACCACGCACTAAAAAATAGCCAATGCCCATAATGACCTCATTTAATCAAAGTTAAATTTTCTGGATTATTAAAAATCCAGTTGTTTTTCCATGTGGTAATATATTGGCAGTCTTCTATACTGTTAGATTCAATTAAGCTTAAATTATTGTATGCAAGTAAGGCTTGTTCCTGAATGATTTCATTATTCGAACCTGCAAGGAATTCAGTATAATCTTTAAAATCTGCAAATCTTGATTTCCAGTATTTTTCAAAGTGTTCTATGACGTTTGATGGTATTCTTAATATGGCATGACCATTTTCATTTGCTACAGCATTGGAGTTATAAGTAATCGGAATCGTAACCTGTACAAGATGATGTCCTGAATACATTAATTGATTATCTTTATTAGCCCAAAAACCTGCACTCAGCAATACATTATAATCTTCACTTTTTTTAACACGCTGATTATGAATCATCATTTCTTTAATGTTAAATTCATTCAGGGAATAAACTGCCCATTTTTCACTGAATTTTTTCTCCAGATGTATACTGTATATTGTAGCTTCTATTCTGGATAAAAATACCATTACCCCCTCTAAATTTGCATTGTATTTTCTCCAAAGTGGCTCTAACATTTTTTCTTTTTTGTTTGTATTGCTGTTATATAGATCAACAACGCGCCCTGGAACCCATAATTCGTGCTGACATATATACTGATGGATGTTTTTATCTTCCTGGAGAAAGTACATGCGTGATTCACCACTCTAATGAAAGACTGAACATCACACATTTTTATAATTAAATAATGCGGTCGTGATCACATAAATAATAAAAGGAATCTGAATTTCTTCAATGAAATTCAGACCAGGAATTCATATTTAGTTAATAATTATCTGGTGAATGATTCAGCGAAACTTTTGATGCTTAACTAGCATTTCAATTTCTTTAAGCCCATTAACTGATAACAATAAATTTAAAGCTTATCTTTTTACTCAGTGAGTTATAACAAGTCCGCTATTAAATTATAGTCAATGATTTTGAATACCCCTCTCCCTGGGGGAGAGGGGGAGGGTGAGGGTGAGGGCAATATTCTATGGCTTACGGAAAAACTCGTTATACAGCATGTACAGATGCGCCGCGCTCCAGGAGAAGTTCGGCGCGCCCTGCTGAGCGCCGGTGAGCGGATTGTAGTTCTCCTGAATCGGGCCATCGGAGGTTAACCCCCGGGCGTGCCTGAAGAAGGCGTCCGCCAGCTGCAGCGCCTCTTCGCGGTGGCCGTAGCGCTCCATCCCTTTCAGGCCGAACCAGAACTGGTCCACCCACACGCGGCCGCGCCAGTAAATATCCGCGCCAAACGCCGGATTCGTTAATGCGGCGGTACCCAGCGGTACGAAAGTATTGAACTCTTTGTTGTCCAGCATCACCGAAATGACGTCATCGGCATGCGCCTGAGTGGCCGCGCCGTTGAACAGCGGCGACCAGCCCTCCGGCCCTTTGCCGCGCTCGACGATCGGCTTACCGGCACAGCCGTTTGCCAGCGGCTGCGCTTCAATGCGAATGTCGTAATAGAATTTGCTCTGCGGGTCGAACATGCAGGTGTTGATATAGTCGGCGAGCTTTTGCGCCAGCGCCCGGTAGCGTTTTGCCTCCTCCGGCTTGCCGAGAAGGGTCGCCATCTCCGCCAGATAGTGGTTGTCGCTGTACATATAGCTGGCCTGATCGACCGACTCCTGCAGCAGCGAATAGCCGAGCAGATTGCCGCTTTTATCCCGGTTTTCAGCAAATTTCACCGTCCAGTCGCTGCGTTTTCCGCCGTCGGCGATGTATTTATCCAGCTGATCTTTATCGATAAAGCCGAAGACCGCCGCGTCGTCGCGCCCCGACTCCCAGGAGGCGGCCACCTGTGCCGGGATCTCCAGGCTGTCGTAATCGCCCTTCGCCGTCACCTGCTCGTAGGTTTTCAGGCCGGAAAGCGTCCGTTCTTTATCGCCCTTTTTCACGGTAAACAGCATCGCGCCATCGGCGGTGTTGTGCGCTTTATCGCGGGTCGCACCGTACTCCGGCACGCCGTTGCCGTTGTGGTCGCGATTGCGCAGCCACCAGTCATGGTAGGCCACCAGCTTCGGGTACATTTCCACCAGCCAGGCTTTATCTTTCGTGACGTTATAGACTTCCATCACCGACCAGGCCGCCAGGCTCGGTTTGGTATTCCGCTCGTTCCAGTTGCTGCCGTCGCCGCCGCGCTCCGGGCTCAGGTTCCAGGCGATCAGATCCGGAATGAACCCGGCATCCTGCGGCCGCACTTTATCGTCGGCGGCAATCTGCCAGGAGAAGACGGCGCGGATGTTCTCTTTCGCGATCTCCGGGTTGAAGTGGGCCATGGTGTAGGCCTGCTTCCAGGTATCCCACGGCCAGGTCTGGTTGCCGGAGAACCAGCGCCCGGTTACCGACGGCGTGACGGTGTTGTGCTTAACGGCGCCGCCCGGCGCGCGCCAGTTGCCGTTAAGGGTTTCGATCGCTTTCACCGCCACCCGGGTTTGCTGCGCCGTGGCATCAGGATTGGTCAGCCCCTTTTGCAGATAGCCGTTCCAGCGCGCCTCGGAAGCGCGCAGATAGTGCGCCGGTCGCGCCAGAATATCGCGGATTTGCGCTTTCTCAAGGCGCACCTGCTCGGCGTTCAGCAGGTGCGAGTAGGTGGTATAGAGCGTGGTCGAGCCGTTGATTTGCGCGCTACTGGTGAATCGATGGCCATCGATTTGGGTGACCGTCGGCAGGGAGCGATGGATCTGATACTGCGATTCGCCGGAGGTCATTAAATCCGATGCGGAACGGACTTTACCGAAGCTGACCGTCAGTCCGTCGTGGGTCGCGCTCAGGCGGCGCTGATAGTCCGGGAAGGCCTGGTCGATGGTTTGCGTTGACTGCGGTTTCCCCTCTTTGGCGGAGAGCGTCTCCAGCAGCTCGCCGTCCCAGACCAGCTTAAGCGGACCGCTGCTGGTGATTTTAGTCTCCAGTAAAGAGGTGTGCGCGCTGGCAAAGCGCAGGGTCATCTCGATCTGTACGCCGGGCGCGGAGAGCGTTTGCACCAGCGCCCCGGGCAGGCTCCAGGCCTGCATGGTGAAGGCCACTTTTTTGCCGTTCTGGTACACCGTCAGGCGATCGAAATAGGTCGCCATAAAGTTGATGTACTCCTCGGTGAGCAGCGCTGGCCCCGGAAAGCTGCCCATGGTGGCTGGACCGTCCGGCAGCAGATGCCCATGCCATGCGCCCAAATCGAAAAACGGGTTGAAACGCTGGTGGTCGTCGCCATCGAAATCCTGCATCGCCTGCGGCGCGCCGCTGCGGTTGATAACATTTTTAAAGTCATCCGCGGTCAGCGCGTGGGCGGAAAAGCTTAGCAGCAGGGCGCAGGCCAGCGGCGTCAGAGTGGTGATGATTTTCACGGTATTGATATCCCTTTTTACCAATAGAAATATTGCATCAGGAAAACCTGGTCGCTCGGGTCTCCGGAGGCGTTTTTCATGTAGAAGCGGCCGTCCGCGGCGGTCGCGAACCGTCCGCCGCCGTATTCGTACCAGATGCCGAACTGCATAAACGAGGTGGTTTCCTCAGCGGCGCGATCCGGGCGGTGTTTGGCGTAGCTATAGGCGGTAGAGAGATACACGCCCTTGAGCGCTTCATACATGGCGCTGGCCATAAAGCCGGTCTCCGTTCCCGGCACGTTTTGCCCCCTGGCGCGCCCGGTATGGTGCCAGGCGCGGGCGGCGAGGTTGGGGGTGAGAATACCGGTTAACAAGAGCTGACCGGTACCGTCGGTCAGCTCAAGACCGTTCATCCAGGTGACCTTTTCGGCAATATCGTACTGGACGTAGCCGTTGACCATCGCCGGGTAGGTATATTTATCGTCGTAGCGGTCGTATTTGCCGAAATGGAGCCACGCTTTGCTTTCATCGTGGTGCCCGGCGGGCGTGGCGGTCACGCTGTAGCGAAAATCTCCCGCCAGGTTCTGCACCTTGAGCGCGTACATAATATCGCGCGTATTGGGGATCACGTAGCCGAGGTCGGGTGTGAAATCGCCCCACCACTGCAGATCGTCGAGCGATGAATCCTGGCGCAGGCTGAGCATAATCTCGGTGCTGCTATCGGTTTTATATCCGCCGTAGAGGCGGTTTATTCCACCTTCAAATCCGCCCCAGCCGTGGTCCGGTACCCAGGCATTCCCCTGACGATCGGCCTGGACCGTCCAGCCTTCGCCATAAATTAAGCCAAACCAGCTGCCGTGCTTTATTTCCAGCCCGCCTTCAATATAGGTGCCATCGCTATATTTATGTTTATCCTCGCCTTCTAAATCCATATATCCGCCGACCCCCAGTTCACCGTAAAAACGATAGGAAGTGGTGCTCAGTTCAGGCGTTTTCATATCATCATGTTCCGCCGGGTGAGCAACATCAGCCGCTATGGCAGGTGTGCAGAAGGCCAGGGCGGCAAGCGCCCCGTAAATCAAGTTATTATTTTTCATCGCATTATTAAGAGATATTGTAATTTATTATTTTAGGGAAAATGGCTTATGACGCGTCGGAAGCCGGCGCCGCTTCAATTATTTTTTCTTCTGCCGTTAATCCCTTCACGTATTTGCTGTATTTCCACCACGCAAATCCGAGGAAGATAACAATGCCGCCGACGTTATAGAAAATAATGGTCAGAATATTGCCGCCGGTGGGAAAGGTTGAGGCGACGAAGCCGATAGCGAAAATAACAATCAGCATCGAGACCACCGTAATACCGGTGGTGCGTGAGCCCATTTTAAAATCGCGCGGCAGATGATCGAGCCTGCGGCGCAGGTTGAGATACGCCAGCATGATAAACAGCGGCGGCAGCATCGAGGCGGCGGCGGTCATGTTGATGATGGTGTTCATTAAATCCTGCACGGTACTGGAGCCCATCATCGGGATAATCATCAGCGGAATCACAATCAGGAACTGGATCCACGCCGCGCGCGCCGGTACGCCGTTTTGATTGAGCTCGACGGTTTTTTTACCAAATATGCCGGCCGGGATTTCGGAGAAAAAGATTTTGACCGGCGTCGCGGTCCACATTAATAACGAACCAAACATGGCGGTAAAGGAGACCAGGCCGACAAAACGGTTGACCACGATTTCCGGCAGGCCAAACCAGACCGCCATGCCGTGGAAGACCTGTACCGATCCGCCGGTATATTTCAGCTCTTTACTGCTGATAAACACGTTAATCAGCACCGAGGAAATGGAGTACAGCACGCCAATCACGATCCCGGCGAGGATAATGACCTTAACAAATGATTTCGAGCCGCCTTTCACGTCATTGACGTACACCGCGACGGACTCCGCCCCGCCGGCCGCCATAAAGATCCATGTGGTGATGCCGAGGAACGCCCAGTTAAAGTTCGGGATCATTGCATCCACGGTAATCGGATCCGCTGGCTGAATACCGCCCACCAGCGCGCTGCCGGAAAGCAGAATGTAGGAGAGCGTCAGCAGCAGCATTAACGACGAGGTCACCGAGGTAATAGGACCCAGCATTTTTGCGCCGTTGGTGGACACCCAGGTCGACAGGGCGAACAGTGCCATGCTCAACATCGTGGTGGCCACGGGCGTCAGAATGTACTCGTAGCCGAGGAAGGCGTAGGAGGCATACGCGATGACCCTCGGCAGCAGCGAGGTGAAAAAGAAAAGATTCACGAACCAGTAGGTGTAGGCGGTAATAAAGGCCCAGCGCCCGCCGAGGGAGCTTTTTACCCACGCATAAACCCCCGCTTCGGAGTTTTTATTCAGCGAAACGAATTCCGCGATGATCAGGCAGAAAGGAACGAAGTAGAGCAGGGTCGCGAGGAAGAACATGGGTGCCGACGCCAGCCCCAGCTCAATATTGTTATTGATCACGTTGTTAAAACTGAAGACGGCGGCGAAGGTCAGCGACAGCAGGCCGAACTTGCCGATGGTATTACGTTTGATATCAGACATAACACATCTCCACACATTGTCCTTCAGAGAATGGCCGAAGGGGATTGTGTTGTTTGTAGGGTAGAGGTAGTTAAGTATTGTGGTTAATTTTAGTAAAAATTTTAGTAAATAAAAGCGGTAAAAATGAATTGCTTTAACTCGATCACGAAAATGGTTGAGCGCGAGATCCCGGCTGGCGGGTAAAAAAATCCCGCCAGGCGATTTAACGCTGGCGGGAGGAACGGTCGCTTATTTCACCGGATTTACGGCTGATTTCAGCACCGATGGTTGGCTCTTGCGCTGTTTTTTCTCAAAGCGGGTTATCCACCACCACGCGAGTCCGGAGAAGACTGCGGTCATAAAGACGTTAATGAAGAAGGCATTCACCAGATCGACCCCCGGCGGGAAAGCCGAGGCGGTCATGCTGACCAGGAAAATCACCATCAGCATCGACACCACGGCCATCCCAACCTTTCGTGACCCCATGCGGAAGTCGCGCGGCGTGTCGTCGTGTTTCCAGCGGAAAACAAAGTAGGCGGCCATGATAAACAGCGGCGGTAGCATCGCGGTACCCGCGGTCAGGTTGATAGCGGTGTTCATCATTTGCTGAACGCTGGCGGAGCCGAAACCGTTCACGATGAGCATCAGAAAGACGAAGACAAATTGCCACCAGGCGGCGCGCACCGGCACGCCGTGGACGTTCAGCTCGGTGGTTTTTTTGCCATAGATGCCGGCAGGAATTTCAGAGAAGTGAATTTTTACCGGTGCGGCGGTCCACATCATCATGCTGCCGAAAATGGCGATAAACAGAATGATGCCGACGAAGCGGCCCATCAGCGCTTCTGAAATATGGAAATAGGCGCCGAGGCCGGTGAAGATTTCCACCATGCCGGCCGCATAGGTCAGATCTTCACGTGCCACAAAGACGTTGACCAGCAAAGAGCCCAGCGCGTACATGCCGCCAATCAGGATCCCGGCGGTGATGATGACTTTAATAAACGATTTCTGCCCACCTTTGGTGTCGTTCAGGTACGCGGCGACGGTTTCAGCCCCGCCTGCCGCCTGGAAAATCCAGCACATGATCCCCAGCGTCGCCCAGTTGATGGTAGGCGCCATGGCGTGCAGCGTAATCGGCTGCGCGGGGATATGGCCCGCGCCCAGCGCGGTAAAAGCGCCGACCACGTAAATCGCAAATAGCGCGAAGACGCCATACGCCACGCATTCGGAGATTTTCCCCAGCCAGGTCGCACCTTTAGTGGAAATGTGGGTGGCCATGGCGAACAGGACGATAGAGATCAGCGACGTGACCATCGGCGAGAAAGGAATGGCGTAACCCATAATGGCGTACGAGGCGTAGGCCACCACGTTCGGCAGCAGCGACAGGAAAAAGAACAGGTTCACAAACCAGTACAGGAACGAGCCGAGATAGGCCGCGCGGGTACCTAAAGGCTGCTTCAGCCGGGCGTACATACCTGATTCGGAATTCTTATTCGCTGACACGAATTCGGCGATGATAAACACAAATGGAATAAAATAGACCACCGTCGCAAACAGAAAGATAGGGGCGGAGCTGAGCCCTAACTCGATGTTGTTATTAACAATATTTCGTACGTTAAATACGGCGGCAAACGCCATCGACAGCAGGGCGAATTTACCTATTTTGGCACGAACTGATTCGGACATAAGTCCTCCGAAAAATTATCTGGCCCGCATTGAGGGTTAGGGCCGGGAAGGCCAGCGAGTCAACCCGCTGGCCTCATCTTGCTTCACGCGGGCTTACTTATTCAGGAAGTAGCCGTCTTCGATAGTTACTCTGAGCACCACCTTTTTGACCGGCGAGTCGCAGATAAAGCGATAGGCTTCATGGGTGTCGCAAATCACCATTTGTCCTTCGTGAACCTGCACGGTTTCACCAATGCCTTTCAAATATTCACGGTCGGTTTCATCGCGATAGCAGGCCACGGTCTGCAGCTGCTCTTTGGCGGCAAACTCAATTTTTTGCTGACCCTGAAGGTAGTAATGCACCTCGAAATAGCGGCGGTTGCCAACGAACAGCGCATCCGTGGTGCTGTCGCTTGCCACGCGATAGGAGAGCGAATCGCCGATAGAGTGGGCCACCCCGGGCCGAATATTGTCGATGTTATTAATCGCTTCTACGCAGCGCTGCCATTTACGCCCACTGTGATAAATTTGCTTAAACTGTTCTAAGTTATCGAGAATTCTCATTTTTCAGCCTCGCTGTGTGAATCGGAGGAAAAGAAACCGGCGCCAAAGCTATGATTCGCCAGCGTCTGCGAGGAAGCGCTCCCGCCTTCCAGCGGCAGCAGCGTAAAGCCATAGTTGAACGGTTTGAGCCACACCCGCCAGCTATCCAGCACCTCGCTCCCCCAGGAGTTAGAGCCCAGGCCGAGCAGTTGGGCGTCGATATTCAGGGTGATGTCATCGCTGCGACGCAGTTCGTTACAGTGCTGCGCGGCGTGCAGATTCTCCGCCGTATAGTGCCAGGCGCTGATGTTGAGCGGATCGCGCGGGACCACCATCAGACCGCTGCCGTGACGGTCGGTAAACGCGGCCCAGCGGACGTGCTGGCGGTTGCCGTTGTTCTGCGGGAACGGATAGTTCACGAACATGTCGTCCACGGTGGTGCGCCAGAGGTCAATGATGTTGCTCTGCTGGCTGTCGGCGTAGTTTTCGCCGGGACCGCGACCGTAGTAACCCACCTGTTCAAACTGACCGTTAATGCCCAGCATAAAACCGATGCACGGCACGATGTGCGGATAGTCGCCGTAACGTTCGCCCGCAAGCTCAACGTTAATATGGCCCTGCGGGGTAATCTGCCAGCGATAGGTGCAGCGCATGCCGAAATCGAAAACCGGCGGGGCGATGATGCTGCGGGCGGTGATAATCACCGTATCGTCGCGCTGCTCGGCGCTGAATTCGCGCAGATGCTCCTGCATGATTTGCAGATGATTGGGCTGCCACAGCCCTTCGTATTCCTGCTTGTGGTTATCAATCATTGGCTTGAAGAAGTTAATCTTCGGTTCACGGGTCACCTGGTCTACGCCGTTCACCTGCCATTCGCTCAGTTTGCCGCTGACTTTAGAGAAGACCACGCGGAAGTTATGCCCGGTGATGCTGTAGCTCAGTCGTTCATCAACTATCCGTAGCGGGGTTGCGCTGGCATTTATCAGCGGCGCTTTCGCTGTGGTCTGCTCCTTAAGCCGAAACTGGTAAACGGCGATCGGATGGTTGGCCTCGCTGTACGGCGTACGGGAATCTTTGGTCACTATGATGTTGACGAAGGTTTCGCGGTCGTCGAGCGCCGGCAGGTCGATTTTGATATCGCGGCCGCTGTTTGGCGCAAGATCGCGCACCTTAAGCTGCTGGCTGGCAAGCGTAGCCCCCTCGGCGCGCACTTCCACGCGCAGGGTGTAGTCATCGAGGGTCGAGAACCAGAGCTTATTGTCGATGCGCAGCTCGCCGCGGGCGATGTCGGTCGCCTGAACTTTTACCGGGGCGATAACCTGCTTGTACTCTCTGAGCCCGGGTCCAGGCGTCTGGTCGGAGAAAATCAGCCCGTCGAGGCAGAAGTTGTAGTTATTGGGATAGTCGCCGTAGTCGCCGCCGAATTTGTACCATACCGCGCCGCTGTCGTCGGTGGCCTGGATTCCGTGATCGCACCACTCCCATACGTAGTGGCCCTGAATACTGTCATGCTGATAGAACACGTTCTGGTATTCGCTCAGCCCGCCTGGACCGTTGCCCATCGCATGGGCGTATTCGCAGATAATCCGCGGCTTGGCATGCGGATATTCCCCAAATTCGTTCATCAGCGGCACGCGGGTATACATGGTGGAGATGATATCCACCACCTCCGCGTCGCGATCCTCTTCGTAATGCACCAGCCGGGTATCATCGATCGCCTTAGCGGCGTGATACATCGCGCGAATGTTGCAGCCGTAGCCGGACTCGTTGCCCAGCGACCAGATGACGATCGACGGATGGTTTTTCTGCGCGTGGACGTGGCGCACGATCCGCTCAACGTAAATATGCTCCCATGCCGGGTCATCGGTGATGGCGCTCAGGTTGCCGACGTTGGCGAAGCCGTGGGATTCGACATCGGTTTCCGCCATCACGAACAGGCCGTAAATGTCGCACATCTCATAGAAACGCGGGTCGTTGGGATAGTGGGCGGTACGTACCGAGTTGATATTGTGCTGCTTCATCAGCAGCAGATCTTTCTCAACGCGATCCATCCCTACGGCGCGGCCCTTCAGATGGTCGTTGTCGTGACGGTTAACGCCGTGCAGCATCACGTAGCGGTTATTGATATAGAACAGGCCGTTGCGCACTTTGATATCGCGAAAACCGACGCGCTGCGGGATAACTTCGATAATCTCCCCGGCGGCGTTTTTCAGCGTCATCACCAGGTGATAGAGCCAGGGATTTTCCGCCGACCACTGCTGCGGCGCCTTCACGTCGATCGCAAAGTCGACGTTCAGCAACTGGCTGACGCTCAGGCGCGGCGTTGCACCTTCATACAGTACCTTTTCGCCGTCGAACAGCGCGTATTCCAGCGTCGCTGCGTCCGGCTGCGCGGCGAGATTTTCCAGCACCAGCTGGCAGGAGAGCGTGGCGTCGACGTAGTCATCGTTAAAATCGGTGCGCAGAGTGAAGTCCTGGACGTGAAGCGGGTTTTTGCCCATCAGATACACGTCGCGGAAGATACCCGCCGACCACCACATATCCTGATCTTCTATATAGGTGGAGTCCGCCCACTGCATGACGCGCACGCAAAGCAGGTTGTCGCCGATTTTTACCGCGTGACTAATATCAAACTCCGCCGTCAGGCGGCTGCCTTTGCTGAAACCGATGTACTGACCGTTAACGTACACTTCAAAATAGGTTTCGACGCCATCAAATTTAATCAGGGTCTGCTGGCCCTGCCAGCCCTCGCTGAGGGTAAAGATGCGCTGATAGGCGCCGGTAGGGTTGTCGGTCGGCACGTAGGGAACGTCAATCGGGAAAGGAAAGCCTTCGTCGGTGTACTGTAGCTGGCCGTGGCCTTCCATCTGCCACATTCCCGGTACGGTAATCGGCCCCCAGTCGCTCATGTATTGCGAGGTGAACGCTTCCGGCACCCGCAGCGGGTTGTTAAAGAAGCAGAAGTTCCACTGTCCGCTAAGGGACAAAAAGCGGCTGCTGGTTTCACGGGCGAAGGTTCGCGCCTGGGCCAGCGAATCGTAAGAGAAGAAATAGGCGCGCGGAGGCAGCCGGTTTTCATGAGTGAGTTGAAGATTTTCCCAGCGATTCATATCGCCTCCCTGAACGGACTAAACGGATGGAGGTTATTTTAGTAAAGTTTTTACTAAATAAAATCACCGGGAGCGATTTACTTTAACTCGATCACAAAATGAGCGTTACCGGACGCCTGCGGTTAGCGTCGGGAAGGGGACATTCCCGGAGGCGATGCTGCGCATCTGTCCGGGCTACCGTTTGGCAGGCGGCGGTGAACCCGTAGCCCGGGCAAGGCGCGATAAGCGCCGCCCCCGGGGGCCGGGCGCAGAGGATTTAGCGCCAGAAACGGGATTAGCGGGTGGTGCCGCGCAGCTTCAGCACGCTGGGGACAAAGACGTTTAGCGGCAGCGCGCGGCCATCGCGGGCTTTCTCAACCAGCAGGTTGACGCCCTGGCTGCCCATCATTTCTGAATGAATGCGCACCGTGGAGAGCGGCGGAAAGGTAAAACGCGCGGTGGGGATATCGTTAACGCTAATGAGCGAAATATCTTCCGGGATCGAGAGACCGCGTTCATGAATGGCGCGCAGCACGCCGATGGCGATAGAGTCTGATGCGACGAACAGCGCAGTGGGGAAATCCGCCTTTGCCAGCATCGTTTTTGCCAGCTCATAGCCGGAGGAACTGGAAAACCCGCCGCGCCAGATATCTTCTTCCGAAACCACTCCCTTCAGGCGGCCATATTCGACGAAGGCCACTTCGCGGATGTCGGCTTTACCCGGCTCATCCTGGCCACCAATAAAGCCGATGCGCCGCGCGCCCTGGGCGATAAAAAAGTCGATAACTTCTTTGGCGATGCGCACCAGATCGATGTCGACGGCGTCATAGCCGCTGCCGGGTTCATGGAAATCAATAAAGCAGACGTTGTCGGTTAACGCCGTGGCGGCGTCGCGAATCGCCCGCGAAGGCTGGCCGACAATCAGAACGCCGGTCACTTTTTTCAGCTCGGGTAGCGCGTTGTTAAAGTAGCAGTTGGTCAACTCGATACCGAGCTTTTCGCATTGTGTTTCGATGCCGTGGCGGATCGCCAGATAGTAAGGATCGTTGATTTCCAGATCCTGCTGGTAGCTGTAGATGGCCAGAATATGGTGGTGGCCGACGGTGTGAACCTGAGCCTTACGCGAGCTGGTACTTTTATATTCCAGCTTTTCCGCCACCTCAAGAATGCGATGTTTTGTCTCTTCTTTCACGTTCAGAGTGGGGTCGTCGTTTAAAACGCGGGAAACCGTCGCCAGTGAAACGCCTGCTTCGGTCGCGATATCTTTTAGTGTGGCCATTGTTTTCCTTATCTGACGTTGCCCCATCGACGCAAACCATTGTAAAGCAAGCGCGGGCAGCTGCATCTCTTTTCAGTAAATTTCCGCCGTATTATTCATCTCCGCCGCAGCGTTTCCAGCGCGCAAAAGAGTGATGAATCTAACATTCTTCGCACTATTATGCGGAAACCTCGCCGACATTTGTTATCTTTTACTAAAATTTTACTTGAGGGGTGCAAGATGGAAACGGTGCTTTATGCTGATTTTGCCAGACTGGAAATGCGTACGGGAAAAATTGTGGCGATAAAACGACATGAGAATGCCGACAAGCTCTATATTGCCCGGATTGATGTTGGCGATCGCACGCTGCAGACGGTAACCAGCCTCGTGCCGTACTACAGCGAAGAAGAGCTGCTGGGAAAAACGGTCGTGGTCCTGTGTAATCTGGCGAAAGCCAAAATGCGCGGTGAAACCTCGGAGTGCATGCTGCTTTGCGCCGAAACGGACGATGGCAGCGAAAGCGTACTGCTTACGCCGGAAAGGGCGATGCCTGCTGGCGTGCGGGTGGTATAACGCAATGCCCTCTCCCTGTGAGGGAGAGGGCAGGTCACTACGCCTCTTCCACCGAAACCCGCAGCGCCGCCAGCGCCAGGCGGGCCGCTTTTAGCACCTGTTCACACTGCTCAGGGGTCAGCGTCAGCGGCGGTTCAATGCGGATCGTCCTTGCGTTGTTGAGCGTTCCTGCCACCAGTACGCGCTGGCGGAACATCTCGCTGGCAAAGTCATAGCCGATTTCGTTATCGACAAACTCAATGGCCATCAGCATACCTTTGCCGCGCACGTCATTCACCAGATCCGGATATTCGCGGGCCAGCTGACGGAAGCCGTCCAGCAGCATGTCGCCTTTCTGCTCCGCCTGCGCGGGCAGGTTTTGCGTCAGCAGCACGTTGATGGTCGCCAGCGCCGCCGCGCAGGCCAGCGGGTTGCCGCCGAACGTGGTGGTATGCAGGAACGGGTTATCGAACAGCACCGAGAATACCTCTTCGGTGGCGACCGTTGCGCCAATCGGCATGACGCCGCCGCCCAACGCTTTGGCAAGGCACAGAATGTCCGGCTGGACGTTTTCATGCTCGCAGGCGAACATCTTGCCGGTGCGCCCCATGCCGGTTTGCACTTCATCGAGGATCAGCAGCGCGCCAAACTCGTCGCACAGCTTGCGCACCGCGGGCAGATAGCCCGGCGGCGGCAGAATCACCCCGCCTTCGCCCTGAATAGGCTCAAGGATCACCGCCGCGACGTCATCACCGGTCTTTTTGCACTCGCTCAGCAGGGTGCGCATCGCGTTGATATCGCCAAAAGGCACGTGACGGAATCCCGGCAGCAGCGGCATAAAAGGCTTACGGAAAGTCGATTTCGCGGTGGCCGAAAGCGCGCCCAGCGACTTACCGTGAAACGCGCCGCTGGTGGCGACGAAGGTAAACTTGCCGCGCGGAGACTGATAAGCCTTCGCCAGCTTTAACGCCGCTTCGACCGATTCGGTACCGCTGTTGCTAAAGAAGCTGTATTTCAGTTTGCCCGGCGTTAAGGCCGCCAGGGTTTTAGCCAGCATGGCCCGCAGCGGGTCCAGCAGTTCCTGACTATGAAGGGGTTGTTTAGCGAGCTGATTTTCGACGGCGGAAACGACAACTGGATTACGGTGCCCTACATTAAAAATCCCAAACCCACCCAGGCAGTCGATAAACTCCTGTCCCTGAGTGTCGACAAGCGTATTTAACCCTCCCGCTTGCCACTCTACGGCTCCGTAATCCCCGCCAGCAGTGACCGATTTTCGATACGCTAAAAACCCCGGGTTCACATGCTCTTTAAAGTATTCCCTGACCTCCTGGTTAAGTGATTTCATCTCCTCATGATCGAGCGTTCGCTTCTCAATGAGATTCAGTGCGTGTGCGCTGCAGGCCAGAGCCGATGCGCTGGAAGGTAACCTGTTCAAAATATGCTCCTGGGCGGGGCGTATCACATGATACTGAATTAAGTATTGCAGGGATTACGCCACTTCGGCGCGGGCCAGGAAAATCGGGATAAACGCAACGTGAAATTGCGGTTGAGCAAAATTTAATCTTATCGCGAAATTATTGGCATGTTTTACTCCTGAAGGCGTGAAACCATGCGCAGAAGGGGTCCCGCCGCGTGCTTCGCGGCGGTGCAGGCTGCCCGGCGATGGAGCAGAGGGCTAGTCGAGCTGGGAGATTTCCATTGCCGCGCGGTCAATGACGCCGACGATCTGCTTTAGCTGAGCTTCGGTTATTTCCTGCTGGTTAACCCTTAAATCCAGTACCGCCTTAAAATTCTCCAGCGCGCGCTTCATCTGCGGATTTTTACGGAGTTCACAGCCCACCATGCGCGCCTGCAGCCTGGTCTGAATATGCTCCAGCTGCTCCAGGTTTTCCGCGTGCAGCTGACTGCCTTCGGCGGTAATGGCGATTTTTTTGCGGCCGTTTTCGTCAGCCACGCTGATTAATCCCTGATCCTGAAGTAAATCGAGCGTCGGGTAGATGACGCCGGGGCTCGGGCTGTAGTTGCCCTGGGTCAGGGTTTCGATCTCTTTAATCAGTTCGTAACCGTGGCTGGCATTGCGGGTGAGGATGTCCAGAATCACCAGGCGCAGCTCGCCGTGACCAAAGAAGCGCTGCCGGCGTCCGCCGCCTCTGCGACCGTGCTCGCCGTGTTCGCTATGTTCCCCGTGGCGTCCGCGTGGGCCACGGCCTTCTTCGTGATGGTGTCTCATGTTTTGTTCCTGTGGTTATTTGATATATCTAATTTATATCTAAAAATAATAAAGTAGCAACAAAGTAGTGAATGTATTTTTTATTTAATTGATATTTAACGTTTTAATTTTTGATTTTGGCTTTTGTGGCGTTTTTCTATGACTATATCAAAAAACGCTTGCATTCTTTTTTAATGGCAATCATTATCATTTGCAAGATTTTTAGATATATCTATTCCGTTCACGAAGGCGATGAAAGATGACAACGACCAGACACCCCAAATACCCGCAGCGCGTACGTAATGAACTGCGCTTCCGTGAGTTAACCGTATTGCGCGTCGAGCGTATCGGCAGCGCATTCCAGCGTGTCGTGCTGGGCGGAGAGGCGCTGGAAGGCTTTGTTTCCCAGGGTTTTGACGACCACACCAAGCTCTTTTTCCCGGCCGCGGGCGCTGCGTTCACGCCGCCGGAGGTGACGGATGAAGGCATTAACTGGGGCGATGGCGTGCGTCCGGCGACCCGCGACTATACGCCGCTGTACGACGCCGGGCGTCATGAGCTGGCGTACGACTTTTTTATTCACGATGGCGGTATTGCCAGCAGCTGGGCGCTGGCGGCGAAAACGGGCGATAAGCTGGTGATCGGCGGGCCGCGCGGTTCGCTGGTGGTGCCGGAAGATTACGCCTGGCAGCTGTATGTGACCGATGAGTCAGGCATGCCCGCGCTGCGCCGCCGTCTGCTGGGATTGCAGCAGCTTCCGACGCGCCCGCAGGTCACGGCGATCGTCACCATTGGCGATGAGTCTTATCAAGATTACCTGGCCGATCTCGATGGTTTTCATATCGAGTGGGTGGTGGGACATCACTCCACTGCCGCGGCCGAGCGCCTGGCGCGAATAGCGGTGCCGGCTGAGGATTATTTTATCTGGCTGACCGGGGAAGGCGCGGTGGTGAAATCGCTGCTGGCGCGCTTTGAAGGCCCGGAGATTGATCCGCAGCTGGTGCGTTCGCAGGCCTACTGGCACAGCAAATAAGCGCGGAGAAACCCCGGGTTGCGGCTGGCGCCTTACCCGGGCTACCGGCCCGCAGACGGGGGTGAACCCGTAGCCCGGGCAAGGCGCGTTAAGCGAAGCCCCCGGGAGCAGAGCCCAGAGTGGCCGATTTTCCCGGAGGCGATGCTGCGCATCTGTCCGGGCTACCGGCCCGCAGACGAGGGGGAACCCGTAGCCCGGGCAAGGCGCGTTAAGCGCCGCCCCCGGGAGCAGAGCGCAGAGTAGCTGAATTTCCCGGAGGCGATGCTGTGCATCTGCCCGGGCGACCGGTCCGCAGACGAGGGGGAACCCGTAGCCCGGGCAAGGCGCGTTAAGCGCCGCCCCCGGGAGCAGAGCGCAGAGTGGCCGATTTTCCCGGAGGCGATGCTGCGCATCTGCCCGGGCGACCGGCCCGCAGGCGGTGGTGAACCCGTAGCCCGGGCAAGGCGCGTTAAGCGCCGCCCCCGGGAGCAGAGCGCAGAGTGGCCGATTTTCCCGGAGGCGATGCTGCGCATCTGCCCGGGCGACCGGCCCGCAGGCGGTGGTGAACCCGTAGCCCGGGCAAGGCGCGTTAAGCGCCGCCCCCGGGAGCAGCGCGCAGAGTGGCTGATTTTCCCGGAAGCGATGCTGCGCATCTGTCCGGGCTACCGGCCCGCAGACGAGGGTGACCTGTAGCCCTGCTAAGCGCAGCGCGAGCAGGGGAGACTATTTCTGCGCCAGCGCTTTAAATACCATGGCCACCGCGTGGGCGCCGGGGTCCATATTGCCGCGCAGGCTATCGCTGTTCAGATACGATGCGCGCCCGGCGCCCGCTTTGCTGGCGTGAAGCGTACGATCCGCGCCCGCCTGGGCCGCGGCGAAAGCCGCCTGCAGGTTATCCGGTTCGGCCAGCAGCGCCGTGAGCGCCGGCTGCAGGGCGTCAATCATGGTCCGGTCGCCTTCATCCGCACCGCCGTAAAACTTCATCTGCGCCAGACCGGCGTTTAATGCTTCGGCGACGCTTGCCCCCTGTTCCAGCTTCTGCCCGGCGGCGGTAAAGAAAATCGACATCAGCACGCCGCTGGAGCCGCCCATCACAACCGTCAGACGCTCGCCAATCAGGGCAAACAGCGTGGCGAGGTTAGCCAGCGGCAGCTGACGACGCTGAAGTAAGTCGGCGATGTCGCGCGCGCCGGCGGCGAAGGTGGAGCCGGTATCGCCGTCGCCGACTTTCGCATCCAGCGCGTTAAGGTCTGCTTCCAGCCCGGACAGCGTGCCGGTCACCCGTTCCACGTAGCCCGCAACTTCGCTGTTCTCCGAGGGCGCAAACTCCACCCGCGTACTGCGCAGCGATGATGGCATCACGCTGACCGCGCGCGGCTGTACCGGCGTCTGCCAGCCGGCGGTTTCTACCGCGGAAAGCAGCGCCTTCTCAATGCTCTCTTCCAGCACGATGGCGGTGAGGGAGAAGCCTTTCATATCCAGCGCGGTGACCAGCGACGCCGGACCTATCAGCCAGTCGATACGCTGATGCAGCGCAGTATTGGCCAGCTCGCGGGTCAAAATCGCCATTTCGGCAATCGACACGCCGCCGAGATTATTGATCATCACCGCCAGGCGGCCGGTTTCCGGCAGGGCGGCGCTGAGCTTCTCTACCATCAGCGTAACGATTTCCGCGCTGTTCTGCGTGGCGATAACCGAAGCGCCCGGTTCGCCGTGGATCCCCATCCCCAGCTCGGCCTGGTCCGGATGATGGCGCGGAGTCGTTTCCGCATCCTGCGGCAGATGACAACTGGAAAGGGCCAGGCCGAGGCTGAAGGTGTGTCTGGCGGCATACTGCGCTTCGCGCAGCACGGTTGCCAGATTGTGGCCGCGTTCGGCGAAGTAGCCGGCCACTTTATGCACCAGAATCGTCCCGGCAATGCCGCGCGGATGTTTGTTATCCGGCAGTGAAATATCATCGCCAACGATCAGCATCTCGACGTTATAGCCCATACGGCGCGCTTTCTCCGCGGCGAGGCCGAAGTTCAGACGATCGCCGGTGTAGTTCTTGACGATCAGCAGGCATCCGGCATCGCCGGTCACGGCCTGGATGGCGGTCAGCACCGCATCGACGCTCGGCGAGGCAAACAGATCGCCGCAGACGGCGGCGGTCAGCATGCCTTTACCGACAAAGCCCGCGTGGGCCGGTTCGTGACCGGAACCGCCGCCGGAGATTACCGCCACGTTGTTTTTGTCGAGATCGCGACGCACCACCACGCGAATGGCGGGATCGCTCTCCAGCCGCGCCAGGTTGTTCCACGGGCTGGCGATAATGGTCCCTTCAATCACTTCGTTGACGAGGTTGGCGCGCTGATTAAAAAAGAATTGAGACATAACGGATCCTGAAAGTTAAGCGAGTTCCCGGAGGGGACAGCCTCCGGGGCGGAAAGGTTAGGGCAGGTTAGCCGCGAATCACGCGTTTGCCGGGAATATCAAGGATGACGTTCTCGCCATCTTGCAGCGTCAGGGCATCGCTCTGCTGGCACAGCATCGCAATACCCGCCTGGCGGGCGATAATGGCGCCGTGAGAGAGCTCGCTGCCGGCCTGCAGGCAGATCCCCTTCACCTGCTCTGCGTTAAGCTGCAGGACGGTAGAAGGGAAGATATCGTCGGCAACGAGGATCGAAGGCGCGCTAAACTGCGGCAGCGCTTCATCGCGCTCGTTAAGGTGACGCAGCGTGCGGTGCAAAATATCTTCAATATCAATATAGCGCGCCTGCAGGTAAGCATCGTCGAGATGGCGATATTGTTGGCTTAAATCGCTCAGCACCTGTTGCCAGGCCCACGCCGCGCTGCACTGCTCGTCGCGTATGATGTCGCACGCCGCTGCGTATAAATCAGGGTCATCGAGCAGGGTATGATGCCCGGAGAAGATCGCCGCGATGTCGGCGGAAAACGTCGCCTCTGCCAGAGTCGTCAGCGCGCTAAGGTCTTCCAGCGTCCGGTCGATGGCCCGTTTCAGCCGCAGCTGCTGCTGGCCGATGGCGGCGCTCGTTTCCCGCGAGATCCTATCCCGCGGCTGGGGATAAAGCACGACCTTACCCTCAACGCGGTCGGCGCTGGCGGGCCGACGCGCGGGCGCCGCCTCCGTTGGCTCGCCGAAGTTCTCCGCCGCCAGTGTCTGGAACGCCGCCAGCGCGGCGTCGGCGTCCGGGCCGCGGGCAAGCAGCCTTAAGGTATCGTTTCGGCGCACCTGAAGCAGGGCGATTTGGTTGAGGCTGTCCGGCGTGACGCATTTACCCCCTTTCTCCAGCACCAGGTCGGCATTGAATCCCGCCAGCGCGGCGACCAGCTTTGACGCCGGGCGAACGTGCAGTCCGTTGTGGTTTTGAATCACCACGGAAACCGAGCGCGCGTCGCGGTCGTCGACCGGCGCGGCGGTCAGCGAAGCGTGTTGCGGTTGCGATGGTAACCCCAGCTGTACGCGTTTTGCCTCCAGCGCGTTCATGGCGTCTTCGATCACCTTGTCGATGCCGGCTCCGGCGGCGGCGCTCACCGTCGCCGCCAGAGTCCCTTCTACCAGCGGCGCCGCGCACAGGCGAACCTTAGCCGCAATGGCCGGATCGAGGAGATCCAGCGCGGTTTCGGCGCTCAGCAGGGCGCTGCCGATATCCATCATCACCAGGATATGATCGGCGTCGGCGACGGACTCGATAGCTTCCATAACCTTAATGGGATCGGTGCCGATCGGACTGGCGGGATCGTCAATTCCGGCGGCGATCGCCAGCTTACAGCCATCGTTCATTAACATCTGCCGGGCCAGTTCTCCGACACCTTCGCCCAGACGGGCGCTATGAGAAACAATAACCAGGTTTACCATCGCGTTTTCCTTACTCTTTGGCCGCTGCGGCCAGCATCTGAACCATCAACATCACCGAGGTCGCGCCCGGATCCTGGTGCCCGATGCTGCGTTCGCCCAGGTAGCTGGCCCGCCCTTTGCGAGCCTGCATGGCGATTGTGGCGTGGACGGCGGCTTGCGCCTGTTCGCAGGCAGCATCAAGGGCGCCTGGTATCGACAGGTGCTGTTCGCTGGACTGGCGCAACGATTCCACCACCGGCAGCCAGACGTCGCACATGGTTTTATCGCCAGGCTCGGCTTTGCCGCGATTCACCACCCCTTCCGCGCCTTCGCGAAAGGTCTGATAGAGCTCCTCCAGGGTCAGGCTCTGGTGGGCCTGGGTCACCTGAGCGGCGCGAATAAAGAAGGTGCCGAACAGCGGGCCGCTGGCCCCGCCGACGTTGGAGAGCAGCGTCATACCGGTATTTTTAAGAATAAAACCAATGTCTTTATCGGCAATCGACGGCAGCTTTTCTACCACCTTGCTAAAACCGCGATGCATATTCAGGCCGTGGTCGGCATCGCCGATTTCCCGGTCCAGACCGGTCAAAAAATCGCTCTCTTTGGTGAAGATATCGCCGCAGCGATAGAGCCAGTCTACGATTTGCGTTCTGCTTAATGACATGTCGTTGCTCCTTATTTGCCCCAGTTCAGCGCCGGGGTGTGGACCGGGGCGTCCCATAATGCCAGCGTCTCTTCATCGGCCTTTAGCAGGGTGATGGAAAAGCCCACCATATCCAGAGAGGTACAGTAGCTGCCGATAAGGTTGCGCGCGATAACGATACCGGCCTCCTCGCAGCGCTGCGTCAGACGGTTATAGACGCCGTAGAGTTCGGACAGCGGCGTGGCGCCGAGGTTGTTGACCAGCGCGATAACCCGATCGCCTTTTTGCAGCGCCTGCTTGGTCTGCGTGACCTCCTGCCACGCGCCTTTCACGTTGTCCCAGTGGCGCAGCGTGCGGCTATAGGCGCCGTTTTCCAGCAGGGTATCGAACATTTCGTCAACGGTGCGATCGAGAGAGGTGAAGCGGCGGCGGTCGATGCCCGGTTCGCCGTGAATGCCGACGCCGAACTCCATCTCATCGTCCTGCAGTTCGAATGAGGGTTGCCCGGCGGCCGGAACGGTGCAGGCGCCGAGCGCGATGCCGATAGAGTGGCCGAGGTTGTTGAGCTTGCGCCCCAGTTCGGCGCAGGCTTCCAGCGAGTCGCCGCGTTCGGCGGCCGCGCCCACCAGTTTTTCAATCAGCACGGTATTCGCCACGCCGCGCCGCCCGGCGGTATAGAGGCTGTCCTTCACCGCCACGTCGTCATCGACTACCACGGTGGTAACCTTGACGCCGCTTTCGTGCAGCAACTCGGTGGCGGTTTCGAAGTTAAGAATATCGCCGGTGTAGTTTTTGATAATCAGCAGCACGCCTTCGCCGCCGTCGATGGTCATGGCGCACTCAAACATTTTATCCGGCGTCGGGGAGGTGAAAATTTCTCCCGGGCAGGCCCCGGAAAGCATGCCCTGGCCAATATAGCCGCAGTGCATCGGCTCGTGGCCGCTGCCGCCGCCGGAGAGCAGCGCCACTTTCCCGGCCACCGGCGCATCGGCGCGGGTGACGTAGACCGGATCCTGGTGCAGCGTCAGTTCAGGGTGGGCTTTTGCCAGGCCAGCCAGTTGTTCACTCAGGACATCTTCGACACGGTTAATCAGTTTTTTCATTGTTTATGCTCCGTCGGAGTTTCGATGCGGCCTCTCTGCTGACGGAGGCGGTCATCGTGTAGGGGTACCGCCTGACGATATGCGATATCGGGCGATGTATTGATTCTGGCTGAGTTGGCGGGAAAAAAAATCGCCATAAAATGAGTTTCATTACGAAACGTAATTATTAATTTTTGTTCCTTAATGAAACATTTTTGCGCAAGGAAAGGGAAAAATGCGAAGTAAGGCGCCTCTTTCACCTCGCTTCATCAGCGTGGAAAGCCCGCTCAGAGAAATAATTTTGCCCTTTCTTGCCGCCCGTGGTGGTGAAAAACGTCGACGATCGTCCGGTTGGTGACCTTCTTTTGCGCCAAAGGGGCGGATCGAGATCGCAATCCCATCGTTTCACATGAATTCATGTTTCAATATGAAACAATAAAATTTATGTCCTGTTTCATATCGGGACAAAAAGGGGAAAGATTTTTTTGCCCGCGGCTCGCCCTACAGTGATGGCATCGCTCAGGTAGCGCTTTCGTCCCCGCCTTTGATGTAAGGCCGGACGGAGAAACACCGGGGCTCATCATGTCAAAACATGCACTTATTTGAGGGTGAACGGAATGCTAAAAGTTATTCAATCTCCAGCCAAATATCTCCAGGGACCAGATGCATCCACGCTGTTTGGGCAATACGCCAAAAACCTGGCGGACAGCTTTTTCGTGATTGCCGATGACTTCGTGATGAAGCTGGCGGGAGAGAAAGTGCTGGAAGGTTTGCACAGCCATAATATCAGCTGCCATGCGGAGCGCTTCAACGGCGAATGCAGCCACGTTGAGATCAATCGCCTGATCGCCATTCTGAAACAGCACGGCTGCCGCGGCGTGGTGGGCATCGGCGGCGGCAAGACGCTCGATACGGCGAAAGCCATTGGCTACTACCAGAAGCTACCGGTGGTGGTGATCCCGACGATCGCTTCCACCGATGCGCCAACCAGCGCGCTGTCGGTTATCTACACCGAAGCCGGCGAATTTGAAGAGTATCTGATCTACCCGAAAAACCCGGACATGGTGGTGATGGATACGGCGATTATCGCTAAAGCGCCGGTGCGCCTGCTGGTAGCCGGGATGGGGGATGCGCTTTCAACCTGGTTTGAAGCCAGGGCCTGCTATGACGCCAGAGCCACCAGCATGGCGGGCGGTCAGTCGACGGCAGCGGCGCTGAGCCTGGCGCGCCTGTGCTATGATACGCTGCTGGCGGAAGGCGAAAAAGCCCGCCTCGCCGCCCAGGCCGGCGTGGTGACCGATGCGCTGGAACGTATCGTTGAAGCGAATACCTACCTCAGCGGTATCGGCTTTGAAAGTAGCGGTCTGGCCGCCGCGCACGCCATTCACAACGGTTTCACCATCCTCGAAGAGTGCCACCATCTGTACCATGGTGAGAAAGTGGCGTTTGGTACCCTGGCGCAGCTGGTGCTGCAAAATAGCCCGATGGAAGAGATCGAAACGGTGCTGAACTTCTGCCATACCGTCGGGCTGCCGGTTACGCTGGCGCAAATGGGCGTTAAAGAGGGCATCGATGAGAAAATTCAGGCAGTCGCCAAAGCGACCTGCGCGGAAGGTGAAACCATTCATAACATGCCGTTCCCGGTCAGCGCGCAGAGCGTGCATGCGGCGATTCTGACCGCCGACCTGCTCGGACAGCAGTGGCTGGCGCGCTAATTTAGCGTCGATCTGCCCCGTCTCATTTTAGCGATGAGACGTTTTCTCCCCCTCTGGCGGTAGCCGCCGGAGGGGTTGTCGTTTATGAAACAGCGGATAGGGATATGACTGCGCAGACTCAGAGCTTTCCTTTGGTGATAACCCAGTCGTGGCATCGCTGCAGCAAGTTTATGCAGCGGGAAACCTGGCAGACGCCGCATCAGGCGCAGGGGCTGACGTTTGAATCGATTTGCCGGCGCAAGACCGCGCTGTTGACGATTGGTCAGGCGGCGCTGGAGGATGCCTGGGAGTTTATGGATAACCGCCCCTGCGCGCTGTTCATCCTCGATGAGTCCGCCTGTATTCTTAGCCGCTGCGGCGATCCGCAGACCCTCGACCAGCTGGCGGCGCTGGGATTTCGTGACGGCAGCTACTGCGCGGAAAGCATTATCGGCAGCTGCGCGCTTTCGCTGGCCTCCATGCTCGGGCAGCCGGTCAAAACGACGGGCGAGGAGCATTTTAAACATGCGCTGCACGGATGGTCGTTTAGCTCCACGCCGGTGTTTGATAACCACGGGCGTCTGTTCGGTTCCATTTCCCTGTGCTGCCTGACGGAAGAACAGGCTTCGTCTGACCTCTCCCTGACCCTGGCTATCGCCCGGGAAGTCGGCAACTCGCTGCTCACTGATAGCCTGCTGGCCGAGTCGAATCGCCATCTTAACCAGATGTACGGTCTGCTGGAGAGCATGGATGACGGGGTGATGGCGTGGAACGAGCAGGGGATTTTGCAGTTTCTTAACGTGCAGGCCGCGACGCTGCTGCATCTTGATGCCCAGGCCAGCCAGGGGAAAACCATTAATGAGCTGGTGACGCTGCCGGCCCTGCTGCGTCGGGCCATTAAGCACGCGCGCGGGCTGAACCATGTGGAGGTCACCTTCGAAAGCCAGCATCAGTTTGTCGACGCCGTGATTACGCTCAAGCCAATCGTTGAAGAGCAGGGCAACAGTTTCATTCTGCTGCTGCATCCGGTCGAGCAGATGCGACAGCTGATGACCAGCCAGCTTGGCAAAGTGAGCCATACCTTTGAACAGATGTCGGCGGACGACCCGGAAACCCGGCGGCTGATTCACTTTGGCCGCCAGGCGGCGCGCGGCGCTTTTCCGGTGCTGCTTTGCGGTGAAGAGGGGGTGGGTAAGGAGTTGCTCAGCCAGGCGATTCACAATGAGAGCGAGCGGGGCGGCGGGCCGTATATCGCGGTCAACTGTCAGCTGTATGCCGACAGCGTCCTGGGCCAGGATTTTATGGGCAGCGCGCCGACGGACGATCAAAACGGGCGTCTTAGCCGTCTTGAGCTGGCCAACGGCGGGACGCTGTTTCTGGAAAAAATCGAATACCTGGCGCCGGAGCTGCAGTCCGCGCTGCTGCAGGTGATCAAGCAGGGGGTTTTAACCCGTCTGGATGCCCGCCGCTTGATTCCGGTAGACGTTAAAGTGATCGCCACCACCACCGTCGATCTTGCCAATCTGGTGGAGCAAAACCGCTTTAGCCGCCAGCTTTACTACGCGCTGCACTCCTTTGAAATCGTTATCCCACCGCTGCGCGCGCGGCGTAACAGTATTCCTTCGCTGGTGCACAATCGCCTTAAGAGCCTGGAAAAGCGCTTTTCCTCGCGGCTGAAGATGGATGACGATGCGCTGGCGCAGCTGGTGGCCTACTCCTGGCCGGGCAACGATTTTGAGCTGAACAGCGTGATTGAAAATATCGCCATTAGCAGCGATAACGGCCATATCCGGCTGAGTAATTTGCCGGAATATCTGTTTGCCGAGCGGCCCGGCGCCGACGCGGGCTCCTCGCTGCTGCCCGCCAGCCTGACCTTTAGCGCCATTGAGAAAGAAGCGATTATCCATGCCGCCCGGGTGACCAGCGGACGGGTGCAGGAGATGGCGCAGCTGCTGAATATTGGCCGCACCACGCTGTGGCGAAAAATGAAACAGTACGATATCGATGCCGGCCAGTTTAAGCGCGGACGTATGGAGTAGTTTCCTGTGAGGAATGGTACGAAATAGTCGAGCAGAAAAGCACCACGCAAGCGTTTAGCTGCGGTCTGAATCAAAGAAAGGCAACGATCTCTTTGATATCCCGGCGAAGATGGGTCCATAGTGTCATCATGTTCATTACGTGGTTAATTTTAAGGATAAGAGTATGCCAACAGCAATCGATAAAGCCCTGGATTTTATTGGTGGTATGAACACATCGTTGTCGGTGCCGAATACTATGGATGAAAGTACCGCTAAGGGAATTTTGAAGTATTTGCATGAACTGGGCGTACCGGCAAATCCTGCCGACGTCATGGCCCGGGGTGAAAAGGAGGGATGGGATGCCGGGTTCACGGAAAAAGTGGCCGGCTGGGCGGAAAAAATTGCCTCCGGTAACCGGATCGTCATTAAAAACCCGGAATTCTTCACCGTCTATATGCGCGAACAGCTGCAGGGGCTGGTGTAAGCCGCCTGTCGCGAACCTCACGTTAAGCTGCGGCGCCCCGAGGGGGCCGCACAATGCAAAAGGGCTGACGATTTCTCGTCAGCCCTTGCTGTATCTGGTGGCCCCTGCTGGACTTGAACCAGCGACCAAGCGATTATGAGTCGCCTGCTCTAACCACTGAGCTAAGGGGCCGTGGCGAGGGATTATAAAGTAACTGTTCCCCGCAATCCAGCCTAAAAATCACGCCTGCTGTTTTTATAAACAACGCATTTTCAATCCTTTATAATTACCTTTTAGGCATTGAGCTGGGGAAAACATGATTAACGATATTCTGGCGCCGGACCTGCGGGTGGTCTTTTGCGGTATCAATCCGGGGAAGTCTTCCGCCCATACCGGTTTTCATTTCGCCCATCCGGGCAATCGCTTCTGGAAAGTGATTCACCAGGCCGGCTTTACCGACCGTCTTCTGAAACCCGAGGAGGAACTGCAGCTGCTGGATACTCGCTGCGGGATTACGATGCTCGTCGAACGCCCGACGGTGCAGGCCAGCGAGGTTGAACTGCTGGAGCTCCGCGACGGTGGCCGTGAACTGGTCAGAAAAATGGAAGAGTATCAGCCGCGCGCGCTGGCGATCCTGGGTAAACAGGCCTTCGAGAAAGCATTTCAGGTGCGCGGCGTAAAATGGGGCAAGCAGCAGGTGACCATTGGGGCGACGGAAGTGTGGGTGCTGCCGAATCCCAGCGGCCTCAACCGGGCGACGCTGGATAAACTGGTGGAGGCCTACCGGGAGCTTGACGAGGCGCTGGCCACGCGAGGGCTTTAATGCATTTCCGACGACAAAAGGGTTACGGCTTTCACCCCGGTCGTCGGCGGCTGGCTTAAGCCTGAGGCTTTAGTCAGCTTTTTCGCAATCGCTAATATTCCCTTTTTCTATCATGAATAAGAGGGCGTCAAAAGCGAAGTCGAGAAAGGCTTTACGGTCTTTCTCAAGGTGACGTAAAAGACATTCTTCTCTGTACGAGGACTTTTCCACTAGCCCGGTCAGGCAGAGCCAGAACAGCATCATGACGTCCGCGACGGGAGCATTTAATCCAATCTCTTTTTTTTCGGTGGCGTCTGTGATTCGTTTTGCGATAAGCTGGTGGATCTGTTCTCCAGTCATTGCGATATTTTTCAACGCCTTATTGTTTTTAGTGATTTTTTCAGAACAGGCGATCTTCCCGGCTATCGCGGAAAAGTAGGCAAGGCTTGTTTCGTGGAGAGCCATCAGCGCATGGCACAGCTCGCGATAAAATTCGCGAAATGAATTTTGCCTATTGGCGATTGGTATGAGCTCCTGATAGAAACGCGCCATTACCTCTAGGATAAGATGATCCAGAATATCCTTTTTATTGTCGAAATAGGTATAAAGCGTGGTTTTACTAAAACCGGCTTCATGTGCGATCTCATCCATGGTGGTACTTTCTATTCCACGGCTTAGAAATAATGTATTAGCGGTGGTTAAAATAACCGTTCTATTAAAATCAGCCAGCTGAATTTTACGCTTGCTATTCATTTCATTTCCCTATGATTTGCCTGCGGTTTTAGGCGTAAATACGCTCCATCAACCAATAGTACAATCGTAAAACTATGAGTCCAGCGGTTTAATGGCACATAAATAAATAATAAGAATAAAACCTGGATATATATTGATGAGTTTTATATTGGGCTTTTAATATTTATTAAATAAATAGTTTCTGCTTAGACATAAAAAAAGCCAGTCATGTGACTGGCTTTTCAGGGGACGCGGCGATAATTAATCGTCGAGGAAGCTACGCAGTACTTCAGAACGGCTCGGATGGCGCAGTTTACGCAGCGCCTTCGCTTCGATCTGACGAATACGTTCGCGGGTTACGTCAAACTGTTTACCCACTTCTTCCAGCGTGTGATCGGTATTCATGTCGATACCAAAGCGCATACGCAGGACTTTCGCTTCACGGGCGGTCAGGCCAGCCAGAACGTCGTGGGTGGCGGCGCGCAGGCTCTCGGTGGTGGCAGAGTCCAGCGGCAGCTCGAGGGTGTTATCCTCGATGAAATCTCCCAGATGCGAATCTTCATCGTCGCCAATCGGCGTTTCCATGGAGATAGGCTCTTTGGCGATTTTCAGCACCTTACGAATTTTGTCTTCCGGCATCAGCATGCGTTCGGCCAGCTCTTCCGGCGTCGGCTCGCGGCCCATCTCCTGCAGCATCTGGCGGGAAATACGGTTGAGCTTGTTGATAGTCTCAATCATATGCACCGGAATACGGATGGTGCGCGCCTGGTCTGCGATAGAGCGGGTGATCGCCTGACGGATCCACCAGGTTGCGTAGGTGGAGAACTTGTAGCCGCGGCGGTATTCAAACTTATCAACCGCCTTCATCAGACCGATGTTGCCTTCCTGGATCAGATCGAGGAACTGCAGACCGCGGTTGGTGTATTTCTTGGCGATCGAGATAACCAGACGCAGGTTCGCTTCAACCATCTCTTTCTTCGCACGGCGCGCTTTCGCTTCACCGATGGACATACGACGGTTGATATCTTTTACCTGCTCGATGGTCAGGCCGGTCTCTTGTTCAATCTGCTGCAGTTTCATCAGGCCGCGCTGAACGTCTTCTTTCACGTCAAGCAGCTTCTCTGACCACGGCTTGTTCATGGCGATGGCCGCATTGAACCAGGTTTCGCTGGTTTCGTTGCCGGTGAACAGAGTGATGAAGTTTTTCTTCGGCATTTTGCACTGCTCAACGCACAGCTTCATGATGATACGTTCTTGAGTACGAACGCGATCCATCATGATACGCATGCTGTTAACCAGGTAATCGAACTGCTTCGGTACCAGACGGAACTGTTTGAACACTTCGGACAGCTTGAGGATCTCTTCCTGCGCTGCGGCGTGGCTACGACCTTTCGCTTTGATGGTGTCGCGGGTCAGTTCGTACTGCGTACGCAGCTCGGCGAATTTCTCGCGCGCCAGCTCGGGGTCGATGCTGTTGTCGTCATCGCTGCTGTCGTCGTCTTCTTCTTCATCTTCGTCTTCGTCGTCATCCATCTCTTCCTGAGAGAGTTCAGAACCGACGTGCGTCGCCGTTGGCGCCATATCTTCTTCGGCGTTCGGGTCGACAAAACCGGTGATCAGATCGGACAGACGCGCTTCTTCCGCTTCAACGCGATCGTACTGCTCCAGCAGATAGGTGATCGCTTCAGGGTATTCAGCCACCGAGCACTGAACCTGGTTAATACCGTCTTCGATACGTTTAGCGATGTCGATTTCGCCTTCGCGCGTCAGCAGTTCGACGGTACCCATTTCACGCATGTACATGCGCACTGGGTCGGTTGTGCGTCCGATTTCAGACTCAACGCTGGAGAGAACCTGCGCCGCAGCTTCTTCCGCATCTTCGTCAGTATTGTTGTTCGTTTCAGCAAGCAAAAGATCATCGGCATCCGGTGCTTCTTCCATCACCTGAATGCCCATGTCGTTGATCATTTGGATGATGTCTTCGATCTGGTCGGAGTCGACGATATCTTCCGGCAGATGGTCATTGACCTCGGCATAGGTCAGATAGCCTTGCTCCTTACCACGTTGGACAAGAAGCTTCAGCTGTGACTGCGGGTTTTGCTCCATAAGACGGTATCCACACTTAATTCGTTTGATTGGTGTAAGCAGGCGAACTGCCAACATTTAAAGCGAGGGCGTACTTATATTATTGCCGCTGCGCCTCGAGCGGCTGTCGGGGTCTTCCCGAACGATATTCGGCACTTAAGCCGTTCAATGCGTTATCTTTCAAGTTGTCTCTGCGTTAGCTACGTTCTCTCATCCTGGTCATGTGCTTGTGCGCACTCCCGGGGATTCGTTCTCTTGCTGCTTTGATACAACTTGAATGAGTTCGTCTTTCGTTTATTTTTTGGCCAGTTCCTGGCTGATGGTCCAGAGTTCCCGGCGCTCTTCGCTGCTTAAGCCGTGCGTGCGGTCGCGAGCTATCAACTCTTCTTGCCGCAGCTCCAGCAGTGAATCAAACATATGGTTGAGCGAGTCGGTGAAGGTTTTTTCAGCAATATCCTTATCTGCTATATCGTCCCACATCGACAGTTTTTCAAGGGTTGCGGCCTCATTTGTGCCGCGATACTGCTCTAACAGCAGCCCGGTGGTCAGGCCCGGCTGTGCCAAACAGGTTTTAACCAGTTCGTTGAACAACCCAAGCCCCGGCATTTTACGCGGGTCCAGCCCTTCCAGGGGCGGTACCAGCGGCGCCAGATCCGGGTTTTGTACCAGTAACCCTATCAGTATACGCATGGTCGTGCGTTTTAGCTGCGGAGCAGGGCGCTGGATGCCATTTTCAGACTGTTTTGGCATTAAACGTTCAAGCTGCGCATCATCTAAAATCCCCAGCTTATTGCCTAACTCCTGGCGCAGGTAAATGCGCAGCGTTTCACCCGGCACCTGCGTTATCAGCGGCAGCGCTAAGGTACTCAGCTGCGCGCGGCCGTCCGGGGTGCTCAAATCCACCTGCGGTAGCAGGCTGTTGAACAAAAACGTGGAGAGCGGTTGAGCCTGCTCCATCCGCGCTTCAAATGCGGCTTTCCCTTCTTTGCGCACCAGCGTATCCGGGTCTTCGCCATCCGGCAGAAACATAAAGCGCAGCTGGCGCCCGTCGGTCATATACGGCAGCGCCGTTTCCAGCGCGCGCCAGGCGGCATCGCGGCCAGCCCGGTCGCCGTCGTAGCAGCAAACCACCTGATTGGTGACCCGGAACAACAGCTGAATATGGTCAGCGGTCGTCGACGTTCCCAGCGACGCAACGGCATAGTTAATGCCGAACTGCGCCAGAGCCACCACGTCCATATAACCTTCGACCACCAGCAGGCGGGGCGGTTCAGCGTTATCCTGCTGCGCTTCATAAAGACCGTACAGCTGGCGGCCTTTATGGAAAATATCGGTCTCCGGGGAGTTCAGGTACTTCGGCATGGCGTCACCCAGCACGCGACCACCAAAACCAATCACCCGGCCTCGCTTATCGCGGATGGGGAACATCACCCGTTCGCGGAAGCGGTCGTAACTGCGCCCCTGATCGTTAGTGACCAGCATGCCCGCATCAATCAGCGACTGGCGGTTTTCTTGATTACCGCCAAAACGTTTTAAAACGTTGTCCCAACCGGGAGGGGCGTAGCCAATCGCGAAGCGCGTAATCACCTCGCTGCTTAAGCCGCGTTTTTCCAGATACTGGCGCGCGGGGCCGGCGGCGGGTTGCATCAGAGACTGTTGATAAAACGTGTTCAGACCATCCATCAGCTGATAGAGATTTTGCCGCTGATGGCGCTCAATCTGGCTGGGTCCGCTACCTGCTTCATACGGCACGTCTAAATTATGCATGGCAGCCAGCTCTTCGACGGTTTCCACGAACTCGAGCTTGTCGTAGTTCATCAGGAAGTCGATAGCATTGCCGTGCGCACCGCAGCCGAAGCAGTGGTAAAACTGTTTTTCACCGTTGACGGTGAAAGAGGGGGTTTTTTCGTTATGGAACGGACAGCACGCGTGAAAATTTTTGCCCTGCTTTTTCAGCTTTACCCGGGCATCGATCAGATCGACGATATCGGTGCGCGCCAGCAGGTCATTGATAAATACTCGTGGAATTCGTCCAGCCATATGCCCCGTTTTATACACGTTACCCTTCAAGCTGCCTCTGCGTTGGCTTCGCTCGTTCACCCCTGTCACTTACTTCGGTAAGCTCCGGGGACTCACTCCCTTGCCGCCTTGATGCATCTTGAATGATTGGGTGTATATGCTAATGCATAAACGAAAATAAGCCGCGCATTCCTTTCGGAAGCACGGCCTTACAACTACAACTCGGTCTGAATTGAGAGCCTGGCTCCCAACAGATTAGTACAGACGAGTGCGGCGTGCGTTTTCGCGAGCCAGTTTCTTCGCGTGACGTTTCACTGCGGAAGCTTTAGCGCGTTTACGTTCGGTAGTCGGTTTTTCATAGAACTCACGACGACGAACTTCCGCCAGAACACCTGCTTTTTCGCATGAACGTTTGAAGCGACGCAGCGCTACGTCGAACGGCTCGTTTTCACGTACTTTAATTACCGGCATGTAACTCTCACCTTTGATAAATTCGGTTTGCCGCTGGCATCAGCCAGCTTATTTCAAAATGGTGCGGAATTTTACTGCAATTGCTGCTGCTTTGTAAAGCACCGACGCGATTTTTGAAAGGGACTTTTATAAGGACAGGGAGTATACACGAAGTGAACGCCAGGGGTGAGGAAAGTTTTATACCCGTCGTCTTTCAGCCCGCAGGAGCGTTGGCTTTTCTCGCTTACCCCAGTCACGTACTTTCCGTACGCTCCGGGGGATGCGCTGCGTCGCCGCCTTCCCGCGACCTGAAATTCTTAGGGTATACATCAACCCGCATTGGTCCTACACTGCGCGGTATTGAAACGAGGTAAAACTAGCCATGCGTGTACTGGGAATTGAAACATCCTGCGATGAAACCGGCATCGCCATTTATGACGACGAAAAAGGTCTGTTAGCCAACCAGCTGTATAGTCAGGTGAAATTGCACGCTGACTACGGCGGCGTGGTGCCCGAGCTGGCCTCGCGCGACCACGTACGTAAAACCGTCCCCCTGATTCAGGCGGCGCTCAAGGAAGCCGGGCTGACGGCAAAGGATATCGATGCCGTTGCGTATACGGCGGGCCCCGGCCTGGTTGGCGCGCTGCTGGTCGGCGCGACGGTAGGCCGCTCGCTGGCCTTCGCCTGGAACGTGCCGGCGATCCCGGTACACCATATGGAAGGGCACCTGCTGGCGCCGATGCTGGAAGATAATCCGCCGCAGTATCCTTTTGTCGCGCTGCTGGTTTCCGGCGGCCATACCCAGCTGATCGGCGTCACCGGCATTGGCCAGTATGAACTGCTGGGCGAATCGATTGACGACGCGGCGGGCGAAGCCTTCGATAAGACAGCGAAACTGCTGGGGCTGGATTATCCCGGCGGCCCGATGCTGTCGAAGATGGCCTCCCAGGGCACCGCAGGGCGCTTTGTCTTCCCGCGCCCGATGACCGACCGCCCCGGGCTGGATTTCAGCTTTTCTGGCCTCAAGACCTTTGCCGCGAACACCATTCGCAGCAACGGCGATGACGATCAAACCCGCGCCGATATCGCCCGCGCTTTCGAAGATGCGGTTGTGGATACGCTGATGATTAAGTGCCGCCGCGCGCTGGATCAAACCGGCTTTAAACGGCTGGTGATGGCGGGGGGCGTCAGCGCTAACCGTACGCTGCGCGCGAAGCTGGCCGAAATGATGAAAAAGCGCGGTGGTGAAGTCTTCTACGCTCGTCCTGAATTCTGTACCGATAACGGCGCGATGATTGCCTATGCGGGGATGGTCCGTCTGCGCTCCGGCGCTAAAGCGGAGCTCGGCGTCACCGTTCGTCCGCGCTGGCCGCTGGCTGAGCTTCCGGCGGCATAACGTCTGATATTTCACAGGCCGACGTCCTGTCGGCCTGCCTTCGCGACTTATTCCATACTCTTACACAGCGAGCAAATCGCCCCCTGGTGCTTGTGCGAATGCATCACGTCAGGACGTTCGTACTCTTCCCGGCAGCTCAGGCAGCGGTAAACGGTGATCGACGCGTTACCCTGCGCATCGTAGCGCGGCTCGGCGATACCATCATCGTGCTGTTTAATGTAATAGCGCCCGCGGGTGGCGATCCCCATGACCGGCGTCATCACGAAAGCCACCGCCAGCGCAATCAGCGGCGAGAACGGCGCCAGCGTTTCGCCCAGCAGGCCGAAGAAGGCGCTAATCGAAAGGCCTGCCGCTAGGGCAAAAGAGACTACGCCTACCGGGTTGACGTTGTAGATCATCCCGCGGCGATACTCCGGCTGCGCCGGCGCCAGCTTCAGCACCCCTTTGTTGACGGTGATGTCGGTGGCGACCACCACCACCCAGGCGATGGCAAAGTTAGAATAGAAGCCGAGGATCCACGCCAGAGCGCTAAACATATCGCCTTCCATCAGGGCAAGGGCAATCGTCAGGTTGACGATGACGAAAATAATCCGCCCCGGATAACGTTTGGTGGTGCGCGTCCAGGCGCTGGTCCACGCCAGCGAGCCGGAATAGGCGTTGGTGACGTTAATTTTAATCTGCGAGATAACCACCAGCACTACCGCGAGGGTGAGCGCCAGCCAGCCGGGGACCAGGTTATCGAAGACGCTGACGAACTGTTGCACCGGTTCGGTGTTGTGCACCGCCGGGAAGCGGGTCAGCAGATAGAAGCCGAGGAAAGCGCCGATAATCTGTTTAATCGCGCCTAATACGACCCAGCCCGGGCCGGCGGAGAACACCGCCAGCCACCAGCTTTTGCTGTTTTCCGCGGTCTTCGGCGGCATAAAGCGCAGATAGTCGATCTGCTCGCCAATCTGCATGATCAGCGACAGGCAGACCCCCGCGCCGAGCATAATGGCGGTTAAATCTACCGTTGCGGCGTTGTTTTTACCGGCGAAGTTCATAAAGCCGTCCACCAGATCCGGGTCTTTGGCGATAAGCCAGACCACCGGAACCACCATCAGGACCAGCCACAGCGGCGTCGTCCAGACCTGAAGGCGAGTCAGCGCCTTCATGCCGTAGACCACCAGCGGCAAGACCATCAGCGTGGCGATGAGGTAGCCCATCCACAGCGGGATCCCCAGGCCCACCAGCAGCCCCTGCGCCATGATCGAGCCTTCAAGCGCGAAGAAGATAAAGGTAAATCCGGCGAAGATAATGCTGGTGATCACCGAACCAAAGTAGCCGAAACCGGCGCTGCGGGTGATCAGGTCGAGGTCGATGTTATAGCGCGCGGCGGTAATCGCCAGCGGAATACCGGTAAGAAAAATAACCAGCGCCGCCAGCAGGATCGCGTAAATCGCATTGGTGGTGCCCCAGGCCATGCCGATGCTGGCGCCGATAGAAAAGTCAGCCAGATAGGCGATGCCGCCCAATGCGGTCACCGCGACAACCCCCGGTCCCCAGCGGCGAAAGCTCAGCGGAGCATAGCGAAGGGTATAATCTTCCAGCGTTTCTTTGGAGCCGGAGGAACTGGTTTGCGCAGGTAAATCAGTTTTTATATCCAGTGATGACATAGTCATTCCTTAATGGTTAGGCATGACTGGAATTAGCAAACCTTATGCCACATCGCAGGGCAGGCGCTATCAGGGCTTCATGAAGGGGATGGCTAAAGAGAGGGCAGGGTATGCACCATCCCGACACCTCTGCGCCGGGATGGTGCAGGGGTTACTTGCCGAGCATGCCTTTGTCTTCGATAAAGGCGATGATATTTTGCAGGCCGTCGCCGCTTTTCAGGTTGGTGAAGCTCCACGGGCGTTCGCCGCGCATGCGCAGGGTATCGCGCTCCATCACTTCCAGAGACGCGCCCACGTACGGTGCAAGATCGGTTTTGTTGATCACCAGGAAGTCGGATTTGGTGATCCCCGGTCCGCCTTTGCGCGGGATCTTTTCCCCTTCCGCCACGTCGATGACGTAGATGGTGAGATCCGCCAGCTCCGGGCTGAAGGTGGCGCTCAGGTTATCGCCGCCGCTTTCCACAAAGATGAGATCGAGATTGCCGAATTTATCGCTCAGCGCTTCCACCGCGGCAAGGTTCATCGACGCATCTTCCCGAATAGCGGTATGCGGGCAGCCGCCGGTTTCGACGCCGACAATGCGTTCAGGCTCCAGGGCGCCAGCCTCGGTGAGAATGCGCTGATCTTCTTTGGTGTAGATATCGTTGGTCACCACCGCCAGCTGCCAGGTGTCGCGCATGGCTTTGCAGAGGGCTTCCAGCAGCGCGGTTTTTCCGGAGCCGACCGGGCCGCCGACGCCGACGCGCAGCGGTTGCTTAATCATGTTCATACCTTCTCCTAAGAACGGAATAATCGGGAATACTGGGTTTCGTGCCGGGCGGAAGCGATAGCCGCAAGCGGCGTCGCCGAACCGATGGCGTCGTCCGGGGTCGCCAGGGCGCTGTCCATGTCCGCCGCGTAGCGGTCGCACAGGCGAAGAATCAACTGCTGGGCCGCCTGCTGGCCAAAGGGCACCAGCTTGACGCCCGCCATCACCGCGTTTTCAATCCAGCTATAGCCAAGGCTCAGGGCCAGGTCAGGAATGGCGATTTGCCAGCGTACGCCGAGCCACGCCATACCGGTTAGCTGACTTTGCTGGCACAGCTTGCGCCACTCGGGCGGGCAGTCCGGCTGCCAGTCGGCCAGCAGCCGGGTGAAGGCCGCGCCGCGGTTGCGCTCTTCATCGCGCAGCTCGCGAGTTTCCCGGCAGGCGAGCAGATAAGCGGTCCAGCGCCGGGCGCAGGCCAGATCGCCCGCTTCGCAGGCCCGGTAGAGGCGGGCAAACAGCGGCAGGTCGACGGTAAAAAAGCTCTGCTCCATTTGGCGCAGCTGCCAGCGCTCAAAGGCGGCGGTATCCGCTACCCAGCCCGCTTCCACCGCCCACTCCAGCCCCTGGGACCAGCTGTAGCCGCCAACCGGGAGGCTGCTGCTGGCAAGCTGCATCAAGCGCAGACGTTTTTCCGGCGTCGGCATTTAGTGGCTGTGCTCACGATCGTGATGGTGGTGGTGATGGCCGTGCGATTCGCTGGCGTAGGCGCCGGCTTCCGGTTCAAACGGCAGATGCGCGAAATCCACGGCCAGGCCAAACTGGCGCAGCATATCGTCCAGGACGTGATCGTGATGATAGCGCAGCTCGCCGGGCATAATCTGTAGCGGCACGTGGCGATTGCCAAGGTGATAGCAGGCCTTCGCCAGCATAAAAGGATCGGCGCAGCGTACGACCGAAACGGCTTCATCAGCGGCGATCACTTCAATGAATTCGCTACCGTTTTCGTTACTGAGAATGTCGCCGCCGCGCAGCAGCAGACCGCGCGGCAGCAGCAGGCCCGCCTGACGGCCATCGTTAAGCGTGACTTTAATGCGGCTTTTTACCCGCACGTCAATCGGCAGGGTAACGCTGGCCGTGGCCTGCGCCGGGGTCTCCACCCGTTGGGTCAAATAAAGCATTTGCGCTCCTTAAAACAGGAAATAACGTTGCGCCATCGGTAACACGTCCGCCGGTTCGCTGGTTATCAGTTCGCCGTCGATGCGCACCTCGTAGGTTTGCGAATCCACGGTAATAGTGGGCAGCAGGCCGTTGTGGTGCATATCGCCTTTTTGTACCGTGCGGCAGCCTTTAACCACCGCCGTCGCGCTGTGCAGGTTCAGCCGTTCAGCGACGCCGTTTTCCGCCGCCGCCTGCGACAGAAAGGTCAAACGGCAGCGGTGGCGAGCGCTGCCCAGCGCGCCGAACATCGGGCGATAGTGCACCGGCTGCGGCGTCGGGATAGAGGCGTTGATGTCGCCCATCGGCGCCATCGCGATCATGCCGCCTTTGACGATCGTCGCCGGCTTCACGCCGAAGAACGCCGGGGACCACAGCACCAGATCCGCCAGTTTCCCCACTTCAATCGAACCGACTTCATGGGCGATACCGTGGGTTAACGCCGGATTAATGGTGTATTTGGCGATATAGCGCTTCACGCGGAAGTTGTCGTTGTCGCCGCTCTCTTCCGCCAGCGGGCCGCGCTGGACCTTCATCCGGTGCGCCACCTGCCAGGTGCGCAACACCACTTCGCCGACGCGGCCCATCGCCTGCGAATCAGACGAGGTGAGGGAGAAGGCGCCCAGATCGTGCAGGACGTCTTCCGCGGCAATGGTTTCCCGCCGAATGCGCGATTCGGCAAACGCCACGTCCTCGGCGATATCCGGGTCGAGATGATGGCAAACCATCAGCATATCCAGATGTTCGTCAATGGTGTTGACGGTATAGGGCAGCGTCGGGTTGGTCGACGAGGGCAGAATATTGGGGTGCGCGCAGGCGGTAATAATATCCGGCGCATGGCCGCCGCCCGCGCCTTCGGTATGGAAAGTATGGATAGTGCGCCCGCCGATGGCCGCCAGGGTATCCTCAACGAATCCGGACTCATTGAGGGTGTCGCTGTGCAGCGCGACCTGTACGTCCATTTCGTCGGCTACCGTCAGCGCGCAGTCGATTGCCGCCGGGGTCGCGCCCCAGTCTTCGTGAATTTTCAGGCCGATAACCCCGGCCGCGACCTGCTCACGCAGCGCATCCGGATTCGAACCATTGCCTTTACCCAGCAGGCCAATATTGACCGGCAGGCTGTCCGCGGCCTGCAGCATCCGCGAGATGTACCACGGCCCGGGCGTGCAGGTCGTGGCGTTGGTGCCCGCCGCCGGGCCGGTCCCGCCGCCGATCATGGTGGTGACGCCGGAGACCAGCGCCTCTTCCGCCTGCTGCGGACAGATCCAGTGAATATGCGTATCGACGCCGCCGGCGGTGACGATCTTGCCTTCCGCCGCAATAATTTCCGTGGCCGCGCCGATCGGGATCGTGACGTTTGGCTGAATATCCGGGTTGCCGGCTTTGCCGATCGCGAAGATCCGCCCGTCTTTGACGCCAATGTCGGCTTTGACGATCCCCCAGTAATCGACGATCAGGGCATTGGTCAGCACCAGATCCACGCACCCGGCGGAAAGCATCTGTCCCTGGCCCATACCGTCGCGGATCACTTTGCCACCGCCGAATTTGACCTCTTCGCCGTAGGTGGTCAAATCATCTTCGACCTCGATCCACAGCTCGGTGTCCGCCAGGCGAACTTTATCGCCGGTGGTGGGGCCGAACATGTCGGCATAGGCCTGACGTGAAATGTCACTCATCGTTTGCCTCCAGCGCGCCCATAACGTCTCCGCGGAAACCGTACACCGCGCGGGTTCCGGCCAGCGCCACCAGCTCCACCTCGCGCTTTTGGCCCGGTTCGAAGCGCACTGCGGTGCCGGCGGCGATATTCAGGCGATAGCCGGTCGCCTGCTGGCGATCGAACTTCAGCGCCGGGTTGACCTCGGCGAAGTGGTAATGCGAGCCGACCTGAATCGGCCGGTCGCCGTGATTTTCAACGATAATGCAGCAGGTGGCGCGGCCGACGTTAATCGCTATCTGGCCGGGTTTTACCTGATATTCTCCTGGGATCATCGCGCTACCTCAGATTATCGGGTTATGGACGGTAACCAGCTTCGAGCCGTCCGGGAAGGTGGCTTCGACCTGGATATCGGGGATCATTTCCGGCACGCCTTCCATGACCTGGTCGCGGCTCAGGACGTGGCGTCCCTCTTCCATCAGCTCGGCGACGCTTCTGCCATCGCGCGCGCCCTCCATAATAAAGGCGCTAATCAGGGCCACGGATTCGGGATAATTGAGCTTCAGACCGCGGGCCAGGCGACGCTCCGCCACCAGCGCGGCGGTAAACAGCAACAGCTTGTCTTTTTCTCTGGGTGTCAGTTCCATAGCGTTCTCTTAAGTCAGCCAGATTCGGGGGAGTACCGGAGATTTGCCGGTCAGGTGCGGGCGCATAAATTGCCAGATATCGCGCATCGCCCGCTGGCAAAGCAGATTATCGTCACTTAGAAAGCGTACCGTCAGCAGGCCGTCGGTGAGCGTCGCGCCGGCGTAGTTTGCCAGCGGCGTAAGTTTTTCGCGTACGCCTTCGAGCAGCGTTTCGTTCGCCGGGTAGAACAGCATCGTTCCCACCCACGGCTGCTGCGCGACGCAGGCCAGCTGTCCATCGGCCAGGCTCAGGCGCTCAATCAGCAGCGGAGAGCCGTCGACCCACACCTCCAGGCGATTGGCGAGCGCGCCGTGGCTAAAGGCTTCGCCGATGACCGGCCGGCCAAGGCACAGCAGGTCCCACGCCAGCAGCGTGCTGGAGGCGGAGAGATGAAAGGCGGTAGACAAAGCGGCGTTGGCGCCGGGAAAGAAGATGGCGTCCTGCGGCAGCCACTCGAGCGTTGAGTTTTCGGCCAGCGTCAGGGTTTGCTGAAGACGCGCCTGCGCGCCGCTGCTGCGATAGAACTTGCTGGCGCCGGGCATGGTGATCAGCGTGTGGCACCCGGGATCCATCGTCGCGCTAATGGTGAGCTCATCGCCGCCGACGATACCGCCGGGCGGATGAAGCAGATAGAGGTGGCAGGTCTCTTCTTCGGGATAAAACGGGCGCTGAACGGTGAGGGGACCGACATGACGACGGGAGGCGAGCGTGGTTTTCCCGCCGAGAAATTGAAACTGGAGGTCCAGCGAGGCCTGCCAGCCTTTTTTATTCTGTGGTAACACGGTGCCGTGCAATGTCGCGCCCCTGCAAAATCAAGATAAAACAGCAGCGAAGAGTATTGATCGGGGGCCAATCATCCCGGTCATATGAAAAGCTTATGCTCGTCATACTTCGAGCCGCAGCCGCGTTGGTTTACTTTAATCACCTGGGGCTTACTTGCCGCGAAGTTGCGGCGCAGCAAAGGTTATTTCTGCTCCGGCGTTTTTTTCTTCTTTTTGAGCCGGGTCCAGATGCGGGTTTCCTGACGACGCCACAGACGCTGTATGTTGTCGTGATGGCGCAGCAGAATCAGGCATGACAGCATCGAAACCGGGAAAGTGTACTGCGGTTTGAACCACCAGACATAGAACGGCGCAATCAGCGCGCTCACGATAGCCCCCAGCGAGGAGTAGCCGCTGAGCAGAATCGTCAGCAGCCAGGTTCCGGCCATCACGCCGGTGAGATCCCAGCCGATAGGAGCAATGGCGCCGAAAGCGGTGGCCACGCCTTTACCGCCGCGAAAGTTAAAAAATACCGGCCAGATATGGCCCACGCAGGCGGCGATCGCCACCAGGCCGAGCCAGAACGGCGTCAGGCCTAACGCCCACGCGCCCCAGACCGGCAGCATCCCTTTCAGGACGTCAAAAATAAGCACCGCTACGGCTGCGCCCTTGCCGCCAATTCGCAGGACGTTCGTCGCCCCTGGATTGCCGGAGCCGCTGTCGCGAGGGTCGGGAAGGCCAGCGAGGCGGCAAACGAGAATGGCGCTGGAGATTGAGCCGCAGAGGTAGGCGAGGATAACCAGTCCAGGCGCGATTGCACTCATCAGCTGTTCCATTTTGAAAGTGTCGTTTTATCCCCTGCGCACTGCGCGTTGTCCGCGCATTGGCTCGCCGGGACCCATAGCGACGCTATGCTCCTGGAGCCTTGCCGCGTCACTGTCTTCCTGCAACGCAAATTATTTAGGGGATGTCTTTGCATCTGTGGATAATACGCATAATTGGCCGGAAGTGGTATCCGGTTTAGCCAAAAAGCAGGCAGGTCGTGATGGATATTGTATTTATAGAGCAACTTTCGGTAATCACCACAATTGGTGTTTACGACTGGGAACAGACCATCGAACAGAAGCTGGTGTTCGATATCGAAATGGCGTGGGATAACCGCAAAGCGGCGGCCAGCGATGATGTCAGCGATTGTCTCAGCTATGCTGATATCAGCGAACTGGTAATCAGCCACGTCGAAGGCGGGCGTTTTGCGCTGGTGGAACGCGTGGCGGAAGAAATTGCCGACCTGCTGCTGGAAAAGTTTCAATCTCCATGGGTACGTATTAAAGTCAGCAAACCTGGGGCGGTAGCCCGGGCGGCTAACGTCGGCGTCATTATTGAACGTGGCCTTAATCTGAAACAAAACTTTTCAGGTCATACTCGTTAAACAAATTGCGTTTATACCGGTCATAGAATCCGGCCATCAGGCTATTTTCTTTGCCGTTTTGCCCTGTGACAGCGCTCGAAATCCTTGCGTACAACCTGTACGCTCACTTTTCTGCGCGCTGTCTGTGGCCAAATAAGCACGCCTGATAGCTCGGTTCTTCGTTCCTGGTTTTTTTCATTTTACTTTTTAAAGGGTTTAATTGGATGAGCGATATACACTCGCTGCTGATAGCGGCAATATTGGGTGTGGTTGAGGGTTTGACAGAATTTTTACCTGTCTCCAGTACTGGTCATATGATTATTGTCGGTCATCTACTGGGTTTTGAAGGCGATACCGCGAATACGTTTGAAGTCGTCATTCAGCTTGGTTCCATTCTGGCCGTTGTGGTGATGTTCTGGCGCCGCCTGTTTGGTCTTATCGGCATTCATTTTGGCAAAAAACCCGAGCATGAAGGCCAGGGCAGCGGTCGCCTGTCGCTTATCCATATTCTTTTGGGGATGATCCCGGCGGTGGTGCTGGGGCTGATTTTCCACGATACCATCAAATCGCTGTTTAACCCGATAAACGTGATGTATGCGCTGATTGTGGGCGGCGTGCTGCTGATCGCGGCGGAGGTGCTGAAGCCGAAACAGCCGCGCGCGGTGGGCATTGATGATATGACCTATCGTCAGGCGTTCGTCATCGGCTGCTTCCAGTGTCTGGCGCTGTGGCCGGGCTTCTCGCGTTCCGGGGCGACGATTTCCGGCGGGATGCTGATGGGCGTCAGCCGCTATGCGGCCTCTGAGTTCTCGTTCCTGCTGGCGGTGCCGATGATGATGGGCGCAACCGTACTGGATATGTACAAGAGCATTGGCTTTCTGAACGCCGGCGATATTCCGATGTTTGCCGTCGGTTTTATCACGGCGTTTATCGTCGCGCTGATTGCGATTAAAACCTTCCTGCAGCTGATTAAACGTATTTCGTTTATCCCGTTCGCCATCTACCGTTTTATCGTTGCGGCAGCGGTCTACGTGGTCTTCTTCTAAGCGCCCGCCCTCAGTCCCGCGGCTGAGGGCAACGCTTTTCTTTCCAGCGGGCGACGGCCTGAATCCGCCGACGCGTCAGCTCTTCACGAATTTCAACGCCCTGAAAACCTTCCGCCACCACCTCTTTTGTTGAAACCGACCGGGCAACGTCCCAGGCTTCCAGCAGCAGGCGACCCTGCGGATAATCGCAGGCTTCAAAGCCGGTGCGCCCGCGCACGTCGGCCTCGCTGGTTAACGCGATTTGCCTGACACGATGCGGCTTGCGCCAGGCGTCGATATTATCGAACAGCTTGACCAGCGTTTTCGGCTGCAGGATGGGCAGCGTATGAATCAGATCGTGAAATTCGGCGACCAGTTTTGCCAGGTCGCGCAGCTCGTTTGGCACCCGCAAACGGGCGCAGAGCTGCTCGACCAGCTTAACGCCAGCCGGACCGTGACCATGATGGCGCGGCCAGAGCGCTTTCGGCGTTAGCCCTTTCCCGAGGTCGTGGCATAGGGTGGCAAAACGGACATCCACTTCGGGCGAGAGCATCGCCGCCATGGTGACGGTCATCAGCGTATGCAGGCCAGTGTCGATTTCCGGGTGCCATTTAGCCGGGGCCGGTACGCCATAAAGAGCGTCGACTTCCGGGAACAGCACCTTGAGCGCGCGGCAGTCGCGTAATGTCTGGAAGAAGACCTGCGGATTGCGGGTAGAGAGGGCGCTTTCCGTCTCTTTCCACACCCGCTCGGGCGTGAGGTGCGCCAGCTCGCCAGCATCGGCCATCGCCCGCATCAGCGCCATGGTTTCATCGGCGATACGGAACCCCAGATGCGCGTAGCGGGCGGCAAAACGCGCCACGCGCAGGACGCGTAGCGGGTCCTCGCTAAAGGCGGGCGAGACGTGGCGCAGCAGGCGCTGGCGTAAATCAGCCTGGCCGCCGTAGGGATCGATAATCTGGCCGTCGGCGTCCTGGGCCAGCGCGTTGATCGTCAGATCGCGGCGCAGCAGGTCTTGCTCAAGGGTAACGTCAGCGGCGGCATAGCAGGTAAAGCCGGTGTAGCCGGAGCCGGACTTGCGCTCGGTGCGCGCCAGCGCATACTCTTCACGGCTTTGCGGATGCAGGAACACGGGAAAATCACGGCCTACCTGCTGGTAGCCCGCGTCGAGAAGTTGCTGAGGCGTGGCGCCAACCACGACCCAATCTTTGTCTTTAACCGGTAGCCTTAATAACGCATCTCGTACTGCACCACCGACCAGATAAACCTTCACGCCTCACTCTCCCGTCTTTATTTTCTTACGATGATACGTAAGTCTGGCAGAGAAGACGAATTAGTTCATCCAGCGGTCTTTGCGTTTGCGGCTCGGTACCAGGTGCGGCAACACCAGTCCGAGGATCAGGCCGACGCCCAGCACGCCGCCGCCGTACATAAACCACTGCATGATAATGGTGCGCTGTTTGTCATCAAGCTGCAGATTTGCGGCGTTTACCTTTTTCTGCGCGACAACCAGCTCATTTTTCAGCTTTTGGTTCTCTTCTTTCAGACCGTTTATCACGGCGTCGCTACCGGCGACTTTCTTCTGCATGTCCGCCGTGCGCTGGTTCCAGGTGGTGTCGATGTTGTTGAGTTTGTCGGTCAGGGTTTTGACCTGGTTTTCCAGATCCGGCACGCGGGTGCGCAGGCTGGGCTCGTTGCTCAGCTCTTTCAAGGGGATCCAGGCGGTACGGCCGCTGTTGTCGCGTACCTGAGCGTAGTTCGTGCTGTCGTTGGTTTGCAGCACCGCGACTTCTTCACCGGCGTTGATGGTGCCCACGAGACGATAGTTATCGCCCGGACCGCTGCGCACCCAGGTATTCAGTTCATCTGAAACGTAACGTTTTTCTTCCGCGTGAACCGCCGTGGCGGCGCTCAGCGCCAGCAAAGTCAATGTAATAAGGCGTAATTTTGGCATCAGGTCATCGTTTGGTCATAAAAAGTTGAACGATAGTAGTGGCATCGCCGAAGCGACGCAAAGTTTTCCGCCACAATCGGAATCATCCAGGAGGTGGCCCGGCAAAATGCGCATTGCATGGCGATTCGCCGCAAAATACTATTTACTGACAAGAAATATCGTTGTTAGTTCGCCGCAATTTCCCGGCACAGCATATAAGCGGAAGAATTCAGTCATGGCTCAAGAAATCGAATTAAAGTTTATCGTCGCTCAGGATGGCGTTGACGCGCTGCGTCAGCACCTCAACGCGCTGGAGGCAAAGCATACGCCAGCGGGTCAATTGCTGAATATTTACTATGAAACGGCGGATAACTGGCTGCGCCGCCACGACATGGGGCTGCGCATTCGCGGCGACCAGGGGCGCTATGAAATGACGCTGAAAATCGCCGGGCGCGTCGTCGGCGGCCTGCATCAGCGTCCGGAATACAACATTCCTCTGGGCACGCCGGAGCTGGCGCTGGAGAAACTGCCGGCTGAGGTCTGGCCGCAGGGGGAACTGCCGGCGGCGCTCGCACAGAACGTACAGCCGCTTTTCAGCACCGATTTTGAGCGTGAAAGATGGGTGGTCAAAGAAGGCGACAGCGAAATTGAAATCGCGCTTGACCGCGGCGAAGTTAAAGCCGGCGAGCATCAGGAACCGATTTGTGAACTGGAGCTGGAACTGCTGTCCGGTACTACCCAGGACATTCTGACCCTTGCCCGTCGCCTGCTGGATACCGGCGTACTGCGTCAGGGCAGCCTGAGCAAGGCGGCGCGCGGTTATCATCTGGCGCAGGGCAATGAAGAACGTCCGCTGACCGCGTTAACGATCCTTCGCGTCGCGCCGAAGGCCAGCGTCGAGCAGGGTCTGGAAGCGGCGCTGGAAAGCGCGCTGGCGCACTGGCTGTATCATGATGAACTCCTCAATCGCGGCAATGCAAAAGCGAAAGCGGAGATTTTGCACGCTATCGCCCGCGTGCGGCACGCGCTGGTGCTGTTTGGCGGTATTGTCCCGCGCAAGGCCACCACGCTGCTGCGTGAGCGTCTGAGCGAAGCTGAGGCGGCGCTGGCGGAGGCCGAAACCGCCCAGGCGGCGCTTTTCAGCGTGGCGACCGTCAGAGCCAAGCTGACGCTCACCGATCTGCTGATAAACCGCGGCTGGCGTCCCTTCCTGAACGCAGCCGGAGAGCAGAAAATTGCCGGTTCGTTTAAACGCTTCGCGGATATTCAGCTCTCCAGAGCGGCGGCGGAGCTGAAAAACGCCTTCCGCCAGCCGTCCGCTGACGGTTATGTCGATCAGCTTCCGCGCCTGACCCGTGAAATTGACACCGTTCAGCTGCTATCCGGAGCTTATATCGACGCTGCCGCGCCGTGGCTGGAAAACTGGCAAGAAACCCGCCGGGCGATTGCGCATAACGACAGCAGCGTCATCGAATATTTTCGTCGCCAGGCGCTGGCCGCGGAGCCGTTCTGGCTGCATAGTGGAAAACGATAATTTTCAGGCCAGGGAGCCCCTAAGATGCCGCTTTCTTCGCAATTACAGCAGCACTGGCAGACGGTCGCAGACCGGCTACCAGCGGATTTTCCCGTATCGACGTTGAGCGATCGGGCGCAATCGGTCATGGCCTTTAGCGATTTCGTCGAACAGAGTCTGATCGCGCAGCCGCAGTGGCTGGCGGAGCTTGAAAGTGCGCCCCCCGAGGCGCAGGAGTGGCATCACTATGCCGAATGGCTGCAGGTTCGCCTGGCCGAGGTTAATGATGAAGCCGCGCTGATGCGCGAGCTGCGCCAGTTTCGCCGTCGGATCATGGTGCGTATCGCCTGGGCCCAGGCGCTATCGCTGGTCAGCGAAGAGAGCAGCCTGCAGCAGCTAAGCGCGCTGGCGGAGACCTTAATCGTCGCCGCGCGCGACTGGCTATACGCCGCCTGCTGCCGTGAATGGGGCACTCCGTGTAATGCTGAAGGTACGCCGCAGCCGCTGCTGATCCTCGGGATGGGCAAGCTCGGCGGCGGCGAGCTGAATTTCTCCTCCGACATCGATCTGATTTTCGCCTGGCCGGAGCATGGCGCCACGCGCGGCGGCCGTCGCGAGCTGGACAACGCCCAGTTTTTTACCCGCCTCGGGCAGCGCCTGATTAAGGTGCTGGATCAGCCCACCCAGGATGGCTTTGTCTACCGCGTGGATATGCGCCTGCGCCCGTTTGGCGACAGCGGCCCGCTGGTGCTGAGCTTTGCCGCGCTGGAGGATTATTACCAGGAGCAGGGGCGCGACTGGGAGCGCTACGCGATGGTGAAAGCGCGAATCATGGGCGATAACGATGGCGTTTACGCCAGCGAGCTGCGCGCCATGCTGCGGCCGTTTGTCTTCCGCCGCTATATTGATTTCAGCGTGATTCAGTCTCTGCGCAACATGAAGGGAATGATCGCCCGTGAGGTGCGCCGTCGGGGACTGAAGGACAATATCAAGCTCGGCGCGGGCGGCATCCGCGAAGTGGAGTTTATCGTCCAGGTCTTCCAGCTGATTCGCGGCGGACGCGAACCGATGCTGCAACAGCGGGCTTTGCTGCCGACGCTGGCCGCCATCGAAGAGCTGCACCTGCTGCCGGAAGGGGATGCGCAGAGGCTGCGCGAAGCCTATCTTTTTTTGCGTCGCCTGGAAAACCTGCTGCAAAGCATCAACGACGAGCAGACGCAAACCCTGCCGCAGGATGAACTTAATCGCGCCCGGCTGGCCTGGGGGATGGGGGCTGCCGACTGGGATACGCTCAGCGCGCGGCTGGCGGAGCAGATGGCCAACGTGCGGCGCGTGTTTAATGAATTGATAGGCGACGATGAAACCCAGTCGCCGGATGAACAGCTTGAAGAGTACTGGCGCGAACTGTGGCAGGACGCGCTGCAGGAGGATGATACCAGCCCGGCGCTGGCGCATCTCGCCGACAGCGATCGCCGCAGCGTGCTGGCGCTGATCGTCGATTTTCGTAAAGAGCTGGACCGGCGCACGATTGGCCCGCGCGGCCGTCAGGTGCTCGACCAGCTCATGCCGCATCTGCTCAGCGAAATCTGCTCGCGCGCGGATGCCCCGGTGCCGCTGGCGCGCATTACGCCGCTGCTCACCGGGATTGTCACCCGCACAACCTATTTGGAGCTGCTGAGCGAATTCCCCGGCGCGTTAAAGCACCTGATTAGCCTGTGCGCGGCGTCGCCGATGGTCGCCAGCCAGCTGGCTCGCCATCCGCTGCTGCTGGACGAGCTGCTGGACCCGAATACGCTTTATCAGCCGACGGCCACCGATGCCTATCGCGATGAACTGCGCCAGTATCTGCTGCGCGTACCGGAAGATGATGAAGAGCAGCAGCTGGAGGCGCTACGCCAGTTTAAGCAGGCGCAGCTGCTGCATATCGCCGCGGCCGATATCGCCGGAACCCTGCCGGTGATGAAAGTGAGCGATCACTTAACCTGGCTGGCGGAGGCGATGATTGACGCGGTGGTCCAGCAGGCCTGGCTGCAGATGGTGGCCCGCTACGGGCAGCCGACGCACCTGCACGATCGCCAGGGGCGCGGTTTTGCGGTGGTTGGCTACGGTAAGCTGGGGGGCTGGGAGCTGGGCTACAGTTCCGATCTCGATCTGGTGTTCCTCCACGATTGTCCGATGGAGGTGATGACCGACGGCGAGCGCGAAATCGACGGTCGTCAGTTTTATCTGCGGCTGGCGCAGCGCATCATGCATCTTTTCAGCACTCGCACCTCGTCGGGCATTCTGTACGAAGTGGACGCTCGCTTACGTCCTTCTGGCGCGGCGGGCATGCTGGTGACCACCGCCGATGCCTTTGCTGATTATCAACAAAATGAGGCATGGACCTGGGAGCATCAGGCGCTGGTTCGCGCCCGCGTCGTGTATGGCGATCCTGAGCTACAGGCGCGCTTTGACGCCATTCGTCGGGATATTCTTACTTCCCCGCGAGAAGGCGAAAAACTGCAGACCGAAGTGCGGGAAATGCGCGAAAAAATGCGCGCTCACCTGGGGAATAAGCATCACGATCGCTTTGATATTAAAGCCGATGCCGGGGGTATCACGGATATTGAATTTATTACCCAGTATCTGGTCCTACGCTATGCCAGTGATAAACCGAAGCTCACGCGCTGGTCCGATAACGTCCGTATTCTGGAACTGCTGGCGCAGAACGACATTATGGACGAGGCAGAGGCGAGGGCGTTAACTCACGCTTACACCACGCTGCGCGATGCGCTCCATCACCTGGCGCTGCAGGAGCAGCCGGGGAACGTGGCGCCAGAAGCGTTTAGCCAGGAGCGTGAACAGGTCAGCGCCAGCTGGCAGAAGTGGTTGATGGCTTAACTAAAAAACCGGGTGTGCTATTATCGCGCGCAAAGTTTGCGTCTCGCAGGAGAGAGGAATGAAAGTAACGCTGCCAGAGTTTGAACGTGCAGGAGTGTTGGTGGTTGGCGATGTGATGCTGGACCGCTACTGGTATGGTCCCACCAGCCGTATTTCGCCGGAAGCGCCGGTGCCGGTGGTGAAGGTGGAAAATATCGAAGAACGTCCTGGCGGCGCGGCAAACGTGGCGATGAATATTGCGTCGCTCGGCGCGACCTCTCGTCTGGTTGGCCTGACCGGGATTGACGATGCCGCCCGCGCGTTAAGCAAGGCGCTGGCCGACGTCAACGTGAAGTGCGACTTTGTGTCCGTCCCGACCCATCCGACGATTACCAAACTGCGCGTGCTGTCGCGCAACCAGCAGCTGATTCGTCTCGATTTTGAAGAGGGTTTCTCCGGCGTCGATCCGCAGCCGATGCACGAGCGTATTCAGCAGGCGCTGAGCTCCATTGGCGCGCTGGTGCTGTCTGATTACGCCAAAGGCGCTCTGACCAGCGTCCAGACCATGATTAAGCTGGCTCGCGACGCGGGCGTTCCGGTGCTTATCGACCCGAAAGGCACGGATTTTGAACGCTATCGCGGCGCCACCCTGCTGACGCCTAACCTCTCAGAGTTTGAGGCGGTCGCGGGTAAATGTAAGGATGAAAAAGAGATCGTTGAGCGCGGGATGAAAATCATCGCCGATTTTGACCTCTCGGCGCTGCTGGTGACCCGTTCCGAGCAGGGGATGACGCTGCTGCAGCCGGGGCGACCGCCGCTGCATATGCCCACTCAGGCCCAGGAAGTCTATGATGTTACCGGCGCGGGTGATACGGTCATCGGCGTGCTGGCGGCGACGCTGGCCTCCGGCAATACTCTGGAAGAGGCCTGCTACTTTGCCAACGCGGCGGCGGGCGTCGTGGTGGGTAAACTCGGTACCTCTACCGTTTCGCCTATCGAACTGGAGAACGCGGTGCGCGGGCGCTCCGAGACCGGTTTTGGCGTGATGAGCGAAGAAGAGCTGAAGCTGGCGGTTGCCGCGGCGCGCAAGCGCGGCGAGAAAGTGGTGATGACCAACGGCGTGTTCGACATTTTACACGCGGGCCACGTTTCCTACCTGGCTAACGCCCGCAAGCTGGGCGATCGGCTGATCGTTGCGGTGAACAGCGACGGGTCAACCCGGCGTCTGAAAGGCGACTCTCGCCCGGTCAACCCGCTGGATCAGCGGATGATCGTGCTGGGCGCGCTGGAAGCCGTCGATTGGGTGGTCTCTTTTGAAGAGGATACCCCGCAGCGTCTGATTGCCGGAATTCTGCCGGATCTGCTGGTGAAAGGCGGCGACTATAAGCCGGAACAGATCGCCGGTAGCGAAGAAGTCTGGGCAAACGGCGGCGAGGTGCTGGTGCTCAACTTTGAAGATGGCTGCTCGACGACCAACATCATCAAGAAGATCCAGAAAGATAACAAACAGTAATGTTTTCTCTTCGCACCGTAGCGGCGGTATGTCCGGAATTATCGCGCTAACCGAGGCGTAATCGGCGATAACGCTGCAAAACAGGACAAAAGAGGCCCGCGATCGTCTAATCGCGGGCCTCTTTTTATTTAATGACGGCATAAATGATTTGGCTCAACAAATCGCCATTTGAGGCGCATTTTTCGTACAAAAAAAGCTAAGGTAAGGATAAATACTGAAGTCAGTAAAAAGCATATGACCAATCAGAACACCAACGGCTGAAGGAGTATGCGTATGAAGAAAAACGATATGTATTTAATGAAGAATTTTGATTTTCTGGCCCAGAGCTTCGCCAGAATGAACGCACAAGGTCAGCCCGTCGATCTTCAGGCCATTGTTGGTAATATGGATGAAGCGCATCGCGAATGGTTTTGTCAACGCTATGAACTTTACTGCCGCCAGGCGAATAAAACCATGACGCCAGAAGCGGAGCTGGAGCACTAATCTACTTATCGCAGTACAGATACGACAACGGGCCTGACGGCCCGTTGCTTGTTTTTACGGCTTCTCTTCGACGTCCGGCGCTGCCGGTGCGCTCGGCGAACGGTTTTCCAGATCGTTAAGACGCTGCTCCAGAAGCGCCAGCTTTTCACGCGTGCGTAACAGCACCTGCGTCTGCACGTCGAACTCTTCGCGGCTTACCAGGTCCAGGCGAGTTAACTGCGACTGGAGCACCTGACGGATTTTTTTCTCCACGTCTTCCCCCAGATCGCGGAGCCCCTTCGGCATTGATTCATGAACCTGACGGGCGATTTGTTCAATTTTTTTCGGGTCAATCATGGTGGTTTCCTGCTCTGGTCGGTTATCCGCTCATTGTAGTGCGATCGTCGGCGCCTATAAACCATAAATGTTTGAAGCTTATGCATTGCCGACGATAGTCAATAGCGTTATAGTTGCTTTGCTTATTCTCAGGGCGGGGCGAAATTCCCCACCGGCGGTAAATCAACCATAGCGTTGAAAGCCCGCGAGCGCTTTCTGCGAATGCAGAAAGGTCAGCAGATCCGGTGTAATTCCGGGGCCGACGGTTAGAGTCCGGATGGGAGAGAGTAACGGCTCAGCCGGGTTTGTACCCGCTTGCGTTGACTTTTGCCGCTAAACCGGCGCTCCTAAGACTGCCCTGATTCTGGTAACCATACAATTAATGAGGTTTTTTTTACCATGAATCAGACGCTACTTTCCTCTTTTGGTACCGCTTTTGAACGTGTAGAACGTGCTCTGGATGCACTGCGCGAAGGCCGCGGTGTGATGGTGCTTGACGATGAAGACCGTGAAAACGAAGGCGATATGATTTTCGCCGCTGAAACCATGACCGTTGAGCAGATGGCGCTGACCATTCGCCACGGCAGCGGCATTGTCTGCCTGTGCCTGACGGAAGATCGCCGTAAACAGCTCGACCTGCCAATGATGGTTGAGAACAACACCAGCGCCTACGGTACCGGTTTTACCGTGACCATCGAAGCCGCTGAAGGCGTGACCACCGGCGTTTCCGCCGCTGACCGCGTGACCACCGTGCGCGCGGCAATTGCCGATGGCGCGAAGCCGTCCGACCTGAACCGTCCTGGACACGTTTTCCCGCTGCGCGCGCAGCCGGGCGGGGTTCTGACCCGCGGCGGCCATACTGAAGCAACCATCGATCTGGTCACGCTGGCTGGCCTCAAACCGGCGGGCGTACTGTGTGAACTGACCAACGACGACGGCTCTATGGCGCGTGCGCCGCAGTGCATCGAGTTTGCTCAGCAGCACAATATGGAAGTGGTCACGATTGAAGATTTAGTGGCCTACCGTCGCGAACACGAGCGTAAAGCTAGCTGATTGCAGTTGTTGCGCTCATAAACAGTATCCTCCAATATAGTCGGAGGATACTGTTCGTTGTGTGGGTAAAATTGGTCTACTGATAGTTTATTTTTATGATTAAATCTTTACTGAAAGGCCCTTCCACAAGACTTTTTGTTGGATGCTTCGTCAACTCAGCAATGTAGTTATGGGTTACCGTTGCAGCGCTACCTGGAATATAGCTTGCAAAATTTGCATATTGGTTATACACGATATCGCTGTTAATTGTTTTGTCGTTAATTCGCATCAGAAGACCATTTCCCATATCCAGATGAGTATTATCGTATAGCGTATCATTAGTATAAAAACTGGTTTTGACATCAAATTTATCGGTACATCCCGCAGCTTCATTTTTAATAGTGGATATGCTAAATGGTTTCTTTGCTGGTTCTTTCAATATAACACTATCAGATATTTGACCGAAGTCGACAATTTGTGATTCGGGATAAATTTTAATATCTACGCTACAATCTAAAAAATGAATGTTTGAAAGCCCGTCAATATCATAGTGCAAGTTTTTAGCATGCGCCAGCCGGTTTATTCCTCCAGAACCATCAAAGGCTAATACGGTGACTGCAGGAAAATTATACTCTATCTGTGAAGGTGGAATTGATTTTAGCTTAACGTATAAGCGAAAACGAACGGTAAATGTCGTGTTTTTCTGGATTGTATGGCCATTACATGCCTTATGCTTATATGACTGGTCAAAGTCACTCATTTGATCAAGGCATGCGCCTGTATTGATTTTTGTGTTCGGTATGTCGTAATCCACACCATTATAGGTTACACCAAATGCCAGATAAGAATTATTGGTAACCAGGTTATCGGTGTTATGGAAGCTATCCAGAATATAAGCATAAACGTTTTCTGACCAAGGCGATTTGGGATCTTTATTGTTATGTGAGGCTTCATCACAATAAACGGTTACAGTAATATCGCCGCTTTCCCATATTTTTTTTCCAACAGGTGCGTCTGCGGGGACAGTAAATGGCGGCAGTGATGTGGTAACGAGATGGTCTCCACCGTAGTTATTTTGATAACAGTCGATTGCCCAGGATGATGATGAAAAAAGGCAAATCAGCAAAATAAAAAAAATGAATAATTTTTTCATTATTAGCCCCTTTTCACTGGTTCAGACTGACATACTATTTGTACCGAATTACAGCTAATTTTAAACATATTCAGACCACCATAATCGCCAATAAAGCCCACCTGGAAATTAGCAGGCAGGTCTTTAATCTCCTGCGACGCCTGGCCAAACGGTTCAGCCATCATGCTGGATGTTTTTGGCAGCAGCGTTTTGCCATTCGTGCCGATATAACCAACGGTGATAAAATAGGGGGAGTTATTCTTTAACGTTAACCCGCTGGCCGTTCGGCTAATATCGAATTTACCGGTCAGATTCACCTGTCCGTTCTTCACTTCGACAGCCTTTGGTCGCCAGAAAATTTTAATGCGGCTCTGCATGGCGATTTGCATGACGTTTTTTTGTTCCGAGCGAGGCGGAATCTCGCGCACATTGAAATAAAACAGCGATTCCCTGTCTGCCGGAAGCTGCGTCAACGTTGGCTGAGGAATCAGGCGTACCTGTACTTGCTCACCCGCCTCCAGGCGCACCATTGGCGGAACAGCAGTAATATAGTTTCGGGATTTTTTATTATCCTTGTCCTCAATCCATGATTGAGCAAGGAAAGGGATTGTTGTGCTCTGGTTGGTCAAGCGCACGGAGACGCTCTTATCCGACTGGTTAAGAATAATGCGGGTTCTGTCGGGCGACACGGCGGCATTTACCGCAAAGCTGGTACCCAACAGAAATAATAGTCCTTTCGCAAACGTGTTAATTTTCATCATCATTCATCCTGAATTAATGTGCGGGTTTACATGGTAAAATAATGGCCTGGCCGTTGATGTTGCTATGGTTAGGCGGCGTCATATCACACACGTTGTCGTTCCATTTTAGCGTCAGGATGCTGTTTTCCTGTATTCCGCTCAGATACACAAAGCCGTCATCAGCGACTAAACCTATATCGCGACCGGTTGCTTTGTCGGTTACGGTCACGCCCAGCGGTGGATAGCGTCCGTCTTCCAGGCGGATAACGCCGATGATCTGATAGCCTTTGGTCGCGCTCAGGGGCATATAGCCAATAGCACCTTCGGTCAGCGTGGTGCGGATAACGGAGTTGGTAACATCCACGCCATCCGGCAGGTTGTTATTGTTCACCATTACCGTCGCAGTTGTGTAGTTACCCACTGACGGAACCACGGAAATACCAAACATATTGGTCATACTACGGTTATTGTTCACCTCAACACCGGCTATTCCATCCGCATCCACCATTACGCGAGAACTGTTGCCTGTGTTGTAGTCATGCAAGGCCGCACCGTAACGGGTTGCCGTAAATGAGCCGTTCCAGCCAGCGCTGAACGAGCGATAGCTGCTCGGCTTCACGCTACCGTTTACATTCAACCGGCCATAGGGTGAATAGTGCTGATAGTACCCGCGCATGGCCGCTTCGCCATCGCCAAACTCTTTATCTGTGCCTGAAACGGACATATTCCACGGGTTATTACGATCTGAACCATCGTACCAGGTTGCCGTTTGCGTCGTTGCGTCGTCGCCATAGCGCTGCAGGCTGTACATAATATTGCGATTATTTTCTAGCGGCAGAGAGAGTGAAAGGTAATATTGATTTTCTTGATTATTATTCCAGCTCACACGGCTCATCGCCAATGAAGCTGAAATATTTTTAAACGCGTCAATATCAAAGCTACGGCTCAGAGAAAACGAGTAGTTCGTATTGGTTTGACTGTTCCAGTAGGTATTACGTGTGATACTCAGATAGGTATTTAGCTCCAGCGGCGCAACGTACTGGTTAAAGGAGAGCACATAGCTCTCTTTCTCATTGGAACTGGAGTCGGAACCATCGCGCGAGCTGATATATTCGCTCATCGTGACGTATTCTTTATCTGAGAATCGGTAACCCGCGAAGGTTACCTGACTGTTTGTTTCTTCAAAACGTTTGGCATAGTTAGCGCGATAGCTAAAGCCGCGCTGTTTACCTTGATCGTCATTACGTAGATTGGCCTCGGCGCGGGTAATATCAAGGGAGAATGAGCCAAAACGGTTAAGGTTAAAGCCAACCCCACCGGTTGCCGCCTGATAGTCATCGGCGGTGACGATAGCGCCGCCGTAGAGAGAGATATCACTCAACCAGCCCCAGGAAGCCTCCCCGGTCCAGAAAAGGGGGTTATTCACATCGTTGTGAGTCGTTGATGTGGGTTTACCCAGTGAACTTTTATAACGTACCTGCCCTTTACGCGTCAGGTAAGGGATAGAGGCGGAACCAACCTGAAACGTACTTTTGCGTCCGTCTTCTTCCTCGATCGTAACATCCAGTTGCCCCTGCAAGGTCGTGCCCAGATCGGCGATGGTGAATGGCCCGGGGGAGACGGTCGTTTGATAGAGCGTGCGGCTGTTTTGCGTAATGGTGACCTTAGCGTTGGTCTGTGCAATGCCGCTTATTTGCGGCGCATAGCCGCGTAAATCCGGCGGAAGCATTTGTTCATCACTTTCCAGAGAGGCGCCGGTAAAGTGGAAAGTATCGTAGAGGCCTGAGCTCAGGTCGTACTGGCCCATTGTGAATTTTGACGCCAGGGACGGAATCGGGCGGAATAAATAGGTACGCGGCAGGCTACTGCTGGTTCCCGTTGATTTACGCTCAATAAACGATTGATCGTATTGATAATCGCTACGTAAGCGCCATGCGCCGAGATTGAAACCCAGGGTGCCATATGAGTTGACGCTCTGGTTACTGTCGCCGTGGCTCGGCGTGTACTGGCTGGCGTACAGGTTATAATCCAGCATAAGACCCGCGATACCGTCGTCCCAGTACTCCGGTGGCGTCCAGTTTTTAGCCTGATATTTCATCCATGCCTGGGGTACGGTTAACGTCAGCACCATGTTTGCTTTATCCAGACGAATAATCAGTTCTGGCTGATGGCTGAGATCGAGACAGCCTTTTTGAGCCCACACGTGTAGTGGCTCAATAAACGCGTCGGCAAAGCCGAACTCTGCCAGGCGCTCTTTAGTCAGGCAAAGCTGAGAACCGCTTTCGTTATCGGCTTGTACCCACTCCAGGTGATAGGCTTTTGGTAAGGTGTTTTTGTTGATCTGTATGCGCACCAAATAGGTGCCGACAGGGATATAACCTTTTTTTTCAAATTGTGAGAGATCGATATTTTCCCTGTCCTCTGCATCAATCATATCGGTATTGAATTCTAGTGCAGAAAGCGGCATTGATAGCGATGCGATAATAGCTACTGAGTATAGGGTATGCTTTATTAAAAGGGATAGCTTTCCTGGCGTTAAACCGCTATGAATGATAGTACGCATAAAATCCGTTTCTTTTAATAAAATAGACCGGGAAAGCCGGTGAATCCCTCACCGGCCTGAATCAATAAAAATTAAGCGAAAGCGATAATTATTTATAAGCCAGGACGTAGTTTGCCTGAGCGTAAACATCACCCTCGGTCGCATTTTTACCTTTAGATTCCATGCGGGCGTGGAAGTCCAGATTCTGCGTCGGGTTGGTATCGGTAAACACTACCGGTACTGCGGAGCCCAGGGTTACGGTGTTGTAACCTGCGTCCATGATACGTACGCCAACGCCGGTAGCGCCACCGTAGTTGCTTTCTTTGGTATTCACCATCAGGCTGGCGTCGCTGCTGTCGACGTTGGCAGAAGTGAAGGTGACGCTCACTTTATCCGTTGTCGTTTTCACGCCTTTATCATCCGTTGTGCTCAGAATACAGTCGCGCAGTTTGATAGAGAAATCTGCAGGCTGAGAGTACTGGCCGCCGTTCAGTACGCTATCGGCAACCTGCCCGAGATCGACATCAATCTGAGCGCTTTCCGGTGTCACAGAGCAAGGGGAGGTAATAACGGTACCGGAGAAGGTGACAATACCGTGGCCCTGATCTTCTGCGCTGGCATTAAAAACCGTCGCAGAAAAAACAGCGGTGGTGGCAACAGCAAGCAGCGTTTTTTTAAACATGGAATATAGTCCTTTATAGATGATCAATATTAAATATGAGGTATACGACAACTGGTATGGGATTGGCTTTGCTTGAATTAATATTAATTCAATGCGTAAAAAGTATCATGCTTCTCACTGTTACGCATGTTAATTGTAATTAAAGGTAACTCGCAGTTTTCCTTAATGCATGTATTTCAATGCGCTTTTTTTAGGGTTTTTCTCAACACACTCTCTCTTTTAACGGTGGTTTTACGTATGTTTATTGTTTGTGTGAATGAATTTTCGTGTGATACCCGAAAAATTACGTTAAGTTAATGCCAAATAAATGGAGGGGCGCTGTAAAAACGCTATTTATGTAGGGTTTTAATTGACTGAAAGTTAAATCAAATATCTATTCTCAATCCATCATTGTGATGAATTTATGTGATAAATTGACAAGTGAAATATAGCGCTGCAAATAATTGGAGCATTGGCTCAGCCAATGCCCACCGTTTGCAAAACCACCAGGCTTAATCCCATCACTGACATCCCGCACAGCACGCCGTAGCTCGGGTTGCTTTGCGGATCGAGCTCTTTCGCCAGCGGCATAAGCTCATCAACCGACAGCGCAATCATGATACCGGCAACCGCGGCCATAACGGCGCCCATCATCACCGGGGATATCGCGCTGCCCAGCACCAGCCAGGCCAGCACGCCGCCGAAGATTTCCGCCATGCCGGAAAGACCCGCCCAGAACACCGCTTTACTTCTGGAGCCAGTAGCGGCATATACCGGTCCGGCTACCGCCAGTCCCTCCGGGATGTTATGTAGCGCAACGGCTAACGCGACCCCCATGCCCAGCTCGAGATTATTGCTGGCCGTCACGAAGGTCGCAATGCCCTCGGGGAAGTTATGCAGGCTGATGCCTAAGGTTAGTAAAATCGCCGTACGCCGCAGGTTGCGCGGGCGGGAAATGCCGGGAGACATCAGATCCTGCGGGTGGGCGTGAGGCAGCATGCGGTCAAGCGCAAAGTAGCCAAGAAGGCCGATAATAAACATGCCGTAGCCGAGCAGGGGAGACATGCCTTCGGTAGCCAGCGCGGCGGGCAGCATCTCCATCAACGAAATCAGCAGCATGATCCCGGCGGCGAATCCCAGCGAGAATCCCAGTAAGCGATTCGAGGGTTTCTGCCCGATAACGCCGAAAATGGCGCCAATAAAGGTAGCGCTCCCTGCCAGCAGGGTCAGAATGACGGGTGAGGACAACATTCACCTCCTTATGAAAATAATTCTTATTAAGAGTATCGTGTTCCATTGACGATCGCGAGCGCGCGGATTCACTCTTTACCGCCGCTTACATTCAAATTTTCTGACGATCATCATCATGCTTATCTGAGTTTATCCTCCATAGAAAGAGCGTAATGTAAATACATCAACTTTCTTAATAAAGGATATCACTATGTCCCGTACCCGCATGCCCGCGCTGTTTTTAGGTCACGGTAGCCCGATGAACGTGCTGGAAGATAACATCTATACTCGCGCCTGGCGGCATTTGGGCGAGACGCTGGCGCGGCCTAAAGCCATTGTGGTGATCTCCGCGCACTGGTTCACTCGCGGTACAGGAGTGACCGCGATGGAGGCGCCGAAAACGATTCATGATTTTGGCGGTTTTCCCCAGGCGCTCTACGATACGCATTATCCGGCGCCGGGTTCGCCTGAACTGGCCCAGCGTCTGGTTGAGCTGCTGGCGCCGGTGCCGGTGACGCTGGATAAAGAAGCCTGGGGCTTTGACCATGGTTCCTGGGGCGTGTTGATTAAAATGTATCCCGATGCCGATATTCCGATGGTACAGCTGAGTATTGATAGTACGAAGCCCGCGGCATGGCATTTCGAAATGGGGCGTAAGCTGGCCCAGCTGCGCGATGAGGGCATTATGCTGGTGGCAAGCGGCAACGTGGTGCATAACCTGCGTACCGCACGCTGGCACGGCGAAAATACACCTTATCCCTGGGCGGCGTCGTTTAATGACTACGTGAAGGCGAATCTGGACTGGAAAGGTCCCGTAGCGGAACATCCGCTGGTGAATTACCTGGCGCATGAAGGCGGATCGTTATCGAACCCGACGGCCGATCACTTTCTGCCGCTGCTTTACGTGCTGGGCGCCTGGGACGGTGAAGAGCCGATTACGATCCCGGTTGAAGGGATGGAAATGGGCTCCCTGAGCATGCTGTCAGTGGTCATTGGCGCCTGAAAATAGATAAACCCCGGCAGTAAACGATGCCGCCGGGGTTCGATGTTACTCGACGAAAATGTGCGGATAAAAGCGCGACAGATCCTGAGTGATCAGCGCCCGGTCTTCGCGAATGCCAATACCCGCCGGCTGGTCGTTAATCAGCCAGCTGCCGATGAGCGTGTAGCTGTCGCCAAACTTCGGCAACGGATAGAACGCCTGCACGATGGTGCCCTCTTCGCCGTACGGCCCTTCTACCGCCTCCAGCACTTTGCCATTTTCCACGATAGAGACGTTAGCGCCCTCGCGGGAGAAGATCGGCTTGATAACGTACTTCTCCAGCTCCGGATGCGCATCTTCGCTGAAATAAGCGGCCAGCAGGTTCGGATGGTTGGGGAACATCTCCCACAGCAGCGGCAGCAGCGCTTTGTTGGAGATAATGCTCTTCCACGCCGGCTCCAGCCAGCGCACGCCGGCATCTTCCAGCTTGGTGGAGAACACCTCGCGCAGCATGTACTCCCACGGATAGAGCTTGAACAGATTACCAATCACCTGATCCTGCAGATCGGTAAACTGGCCTTTTTCTCCGAGACCAATATCTTCGATGTAGAGGAACTCGGTTACCACGCCCGCTTCTGCGGCGCAGTCCTGCAAATATTGCACGGTACCGCGGTCTTCAACGGTATCGCGACAGCAGGCCATATGCAGCAGCTGGAAGCCGAACTGCTCGCGCAGCTCGCCAAAGCGATCGATCAGCTTCTCCTGCAGGCTGTTGAACTGATCGCTGCCCGCCGGCAGCTGACCGGCGTTCAGCTGATCTTCCATCCAGATCCACTGGAAGAATGCCGCTTCATAGAGAGACGTCGGCGTATCGGCGTTGTTTTCGAGGAGCTTCGGTTCACCCACGCCGTCCCATGCGAGATCGAGACGCGAATACAGCGAGGGCTGATGGGTTTTCCACGACTGGCGTACGAAGCCCCAGGTGTGTTTGGGGATGCGAAATTTGGCCATTAACTCATCGCTGGCGATGACTTTTTCCACCGCCTGCAGACACATCTGATGCAGCTCTGCGGTGACCTCTTCAAGCTTCTCAACCTGCGCCAGCGTCAGTTTGTAATAGGCTTCTTCGCTCCAGTACGGCTCGCCGTACATGGTGTGAAAGTTAAAGCCATATTCTGTCGCCTTTTCGCGCCAGTCCGGGCGCTCGTTAATGCTGATTCTTTCCATGTCGCTTAGCCGCCCATCGAGCGTGAAGAAGAGGAGCTTGCTGAGCTACGCTGCATGGTTGATTGCTTAGCGACCGAGTCGCCAAACCCGCCGCGCGTCACGGTGCTGGTGGTGGCTGGTTTTGGCGCCATCGCGGTTTTCGGCACGGTCATGGTACGGCCCGGCTGCGCTGCGCCGTAGCTCTTACCGCCCGCGTCGGTGTATTTACCATAGGCCGGGCTGGCCGGGTTTTTTGAGCTGAACAGCGGCTGCTGAGCGCCCATTCCGCCGCCCATCATCCGGCCCATCATGTAGCCAGCCATCAGCGGCATCCAGAAGCTGCCGCTGCTTTGCGCCTGGGCCTGGTTTTCCGGAGCCATGCCTGCCTGAGCCGGCGCCTGCTGGCACTGACCTTCACCGAATTCGGCGACGCAATCTTCACGGGAGGCGTATTTTGGCGCGGTACGCTCCGCTTCTTTGAGCGCGTTGTTGTAAGCGGTGGTGCACTCTGCGGATTTGCTCGGGTTAGCGGCAGAGCAGTCATCGGCGTTTTGATACAGAGAAACCGTTTCATCGCTTTGTTCACAGCCGGCGAGCATAAATACCGCCGTCACGGCGAGCGCAACGGGAGTTAAATGACGGGCGCTCCAGCTTTTGCGGAAGGAGGCGTGTTTAATATTTTTTGTCCGTTTCATGTTTGTCTTCCTGGACCCAGTGGTATGCGTTTTGTTAACGCTCAGGATAGAGGATGAGTGGTGGAAAATGAAGCGAATAGGGGCGGAAAGCGGGGGATCTTTACGTTGCCTTACGTTTAACGCTTCGCTTACCCGCCGGGTAAGCGAAGCGCGGACTGCGCAAGCTTGATTACTGGCGGAACGGATTGCTGCCGCTGGTGCTGCGGGCTGATGCCGGTTTTGCCGCGGCGGTGTTGCTGTAGCCGTCAGCGCTGGCATCCTGCTGCGGGTTCTCCGGCGCAACGCTATCCGGTGAAGTCGGAATCGCTTTACCCAGCGTGTTGTTCAGCGCAACCAGGTCCTGCTCGTTCAGCGTACCGAGCGCGGATTTGATGTTCAGCTCGTTAATCAGGTAGTTATAACGCGCGTTGGACAGCTGCTGTTTTGCGTTATACAGCGTGGTGGTCGCATCCAGGACATCGACGATGGTACGCGTACCCACTGAATAACCGGCTTCCATGGCATCCAGTGAACTTTGGGCAGACACCACGGCCTGTTTGTAGGCATTGATGCTGCTGATGGACGCGTTCACGTTGTTAAAAGAGGAACGAACGGTCTGTACCACGCTGCGGTGCGCGCTTTCCAGCTGCTCGCTGGCACCGACAAAGTTGTACTGCGCCTGTTTAACCTGGGAGTTCACCATCCCGCCCTGATACAGCGGCAGGGAGAAGTTCAGGCCGATTTGGTTCTGCCCGATATCTCTGTCCTGCGTGGTGTTTTTAGAGCCACTGTAGCTGTTATTAGATACGCTACTGGACGCGTTTAAATTCAGGGTCGGCAGATGCCCATCCTGCGCCTGGCGAATTTGCTCGCGCGCCAGGTCCTGGCTGAGCCGGGCCTGCAGCAGCGACAGGTTGCGGTTTTCCGCTTCTTTCAGCAGCGCGTTCACCGCCGACGGTTTAGTGGTTTTAAAACCATCAACGTTCAGCGAGGCCAGCTCCGGATAGTAGTTGCCGGTCACCTGACGCAGCCCTTCTACGGCGTTATCGAGGTCGTTGCGCGCGGTGACTTCATTCGCCAGCACGGCATCGTACTGCGAACGGGCGTTCTGTACGTCAGTAATCGCCACCAGGCCAACGTTAAAGCGCTGGGTGGTCTGATCTAACTGGCGGTAAATAGCCTGTTTCTGCGCTTCGGTATAGGAGAGCGTATCGATCGCGGCCAGCACTTTAAAATAGGCCGTCGCGGTGTTCAGAATCAGCGTTTGCTGATCCGTCTGATAGGTGACGTCCTGAATGCCGGCGTTCTTTTCCTGCAGCGTCAGCGCACGCCATTTCGACATATCAAACAGAACCTGCGTGAGCTGCAGCGAGCCGCTGGTGACGTCGGAATTCTGGTCTTTAGCATCACGGAAGCCGCTGGTATAGGTATAATCTGCACCCAGACCGAGCTGTGGCAATAACGGGCTACGCGCTTCGTTGATCTTCTCGAATGCGGCATCACGATCGGCTGCTGATTTACGCAGATCAGGGTTGCTGACACGCGCCTGCTGATAAACCTGCAGCAGGTTTTCAGCCTGGCTCATGGCGCTGAAGCCAGTCAGGCCCAGGCCGATAAGGATGGGAAAGAGTTTCTTCATTTGCATTCCTTGTTGTGAAGCATTTAGCGCTACTCAAATTCTAAAAATAATCACTGATTGTATAGAGTCTGTTACCGTAAAAAGTTGGCGTTATGTGCCATGGGGCGGTAATTTGCACCAATCTAGCATACGAGCCGTAAAACGGTAGCCACACCGCCTATAAATTCATAACTTCATGTTCTACAGGATATCGAAATGAGCGACGTCAATCAGCAGGGGATTACCTTCTCTAAAAACGATGTAGAAATTATTGCACGCGAAACGCTTTATCGCGGTTTTTTTTCGCTCGATTTATATCGTTTTCGCCATCGCCTGTTTAACGGCGGGATGAGCGGCGAAGTGACCCGCGAAATTTTTGAGCGCGGCCACGCCGCAGTCTTGCTACCCTTTGACCCGGTACGCGATGAAGTTGTGCTCGTCGAGCAGATCCGTATTGCGGCGTATGATACCAGCGCGAGCCCGTGGCTGCTCGAAATGGTCGCCGGTATGATAGAAGAAGGTGAGTCTCCTGAAGATGTCGCCCGTCGTGAAGCGGTGGAAGAGGCCGGGCTTATTGTTGGCCGGGTGAAACCGGTGCTGAGTTACCTGGCCAGCCCCGGCGGCACCAGCGAAAGGCTGTCTATTATGGTGGGTGAAGTCGATGCAACGACGGCAAAAGGAATTCATGGACTGGCCGACGAAAACGAAGATATTCGCGTTCATGTGGTGAGCCGGGAACAGGCTTACAGATGGGTGGAAGAGGGGAAAATCGACAACGCAGCCTCTGTCATCGCGCTGCAATGGCTGCAACTGCATTATCACAATTTACGAAACGAGTGGACAAAATGAAGCGTTATACGCCTGACTTTCCTGAAATGATGCGCCTGTGTGAAACCAACTTTGCCCAGCTGCGCCGCCTGTTGCCGCGAACGGATGCAGCGGGAGAAAAGGTGAGTTACCAGGTGGGCAACGCGCAATACCGATTAACCATCATCGAATCGACCCGCTACACTACGTTAGTGGCGATTGAACAGACTCTGCCTGCGGTGAGCTACTGGAGTCTGCCGTCAATGACGGTACGGCTCTATCACGATGCAATGGTCGCTGAAGTGTGTTCAAGTCAGCAGATCTTTCGCTTCAAAGCGCGGTATGATTATCCTAATAAAAAGTTGCATCAACGCGACGAAAAGCATCAAATTAATCAGTTTCTGGCCGATTGGCTGCGATACTGTTTTGCACATGGAGCGATGGCGATTCCGGTTTGTTAGCGTCGTGAAACCTAAGGACACCATTTGGAAAGCCTGTTAAACCTACCTTTGGCTGGTGAGGCCAGAGTCAGGATATTACAAATTACCGATACTCACCTGTTTGCTGAAAAACATGAAACGCTGTTAGGTATCAATACCTGGGAAAGCTATCAGGCCGTACTGGATGCGATCCACGCCTCACAGCGAGAGTGCGACCTGATCGTTGCTACAGGCGATTTGGCGCAAGATCACTCTGCCGCGGCCTACCAGCATTTTGCTGAAGGCATCGCGAGTTTTACTGCACCCTGCGTCTGGCTACCGGGTAATCATGATTTTCAACCGGCAATGTACAGTACGCTGCAGGAATCCGGCATCTCTCCCGCTAAACGCGTATTGCTGGGCGACCACTGGCAAGTATTGCTGATGGATAGCCAGGTGTTCGGTGTACCGCACGGCGAGCTGAGCGATTTCCAGCTGGAATGGCTTGAGCAGAAGCTGACCGAAGTTCCGCAGCGGTATACGCTGCTGCTGTTGCACCATCATCCCCTGCCGTCAGGCTGTAGCTGGCTGGATCAGCATAGCCTGCGCAATGCCGGGGCGCTTGATTGCGCGCTGGCCGCTTTTCCTCGCGTTAAGCATCTGCTCTGCGGCCATATTCACCAGGAGCTGGACCTTGACTGGAACGGACGGCGCATGATGGCCACGCCATCCACCTGCGTGCAGTTTAAGCCGCACTGCGCGAACTTCACGCTCGATACCGTCTCCCCAGGCTGGCGCTGGCTGGAACTGCATCCTGACGGCACATTGACCACTGAAGTTTGCCGCCTCGAAGGCGTGAAATTTCACCCGGATATCGCTTCAGAAGGATACTGATGTCTACGCTTCTCTATCTGCATGGTTTTAACAGCTCGCCTCGGTCGGCAAAAGCGACTGCGCTGAAAGCGTGGCTGGCGCAGACCTATCCTGACATCTCGATGGTGATACCGGAGCTCCCGGTTTATCCCGCGCAGGCGGCTGAGCATCTGGAGTCTATCGTGCTGGAGCATGGCGGTGAACCGCTGGGCGTTGTCGGGTCGTCGCTGGGGGGATATTACGCGACCTGGCTATCGCAGTGCTTTATGCTGCCCGCCGTGGTAGTGAACCCCGCGGTGCGCCCGTTTGAGCTGTTGAACAATTTCCTTGGCCCCAATGAGAATCCATACACGGGGCAGCAATATGTGCTAGAGTCTCGCCATATTTACGATCTCAAGGTCATGCAAATTGACCCGCTGGAAGCGCCGGATTTAATCTGGTTATTGCAGCAAACGGGTGATGAAGTGCTTGATTACCGCCAGGCCGTGGATTATTTCGCCTCCTGCCGACAAACGGTAGAGGAGGGCGGTAATCACGCATTTGTTGGCTTTGAAGATCATTTCACTCAGATTATCGATTTTCTGGGCCTGCGCTGAGCGGTTCAGAACGACCTACGAATACACACCATGACGCAATCTTCATATAACGCTGATGCCATTGAGGTACTCACCGGGCTAGAGCCGGTTCGCCGCCGTCCGGGAATGTACACTGATACCACACGTCCAAACCATCTTGGTCAGGAAGTTATTGATAACAGCGTGGATGAGGCCCTGGCCGGTCACGCGAAACGCGTGGAGGTGATTCTCCACGCCGATCAGTCGTTGGAAGTCATCGACGATGGACGCGGAATGCCGGTGGATATCCACCCTGAAGAGGGGGTTCCGGCAGTTGAACTGATTCTTTGCCGCCTGCACGCCGGGGGGAAGTTCTCCAATAAGAACTACCAGTTCTCCGGCGGCCTGCACGGCGTAGGGATTTCGGTGGTCAACGCCTTATCGAAACGCGTTGAGGTGAACGTGCGCCGCGACGGCCAGGTCTACAGCATCGCGTTCGAAAACGGCGATAAAGTAGAAGATCTCCACGTGACCGGTACCTGCGGTAAGCGCAATACCGGTACCAGCGTGCACTTCTGGCCGGACGAAAGCTTTTTCGATAGCCCGCGTTTTTCCGTCTCGCGCCTTTCTCATTTATTAAAGGCCAAGGCTGTTCTCTGCCCGGGCGTAGAGATTGTTTTCCGCGATCTGGTTAACGACAGCGAACAGCGCTGGTGCTACGCCGATGGTCTGACCGACTATCTTAGCGAAGCGGTTAACGGCCTGCCGCTGCTGCCGGAAAAACCGTTCGTCGGCACCTTCTCCGGCGATACCGAAGCGGTTGACTGGGCGCTGCTGTGGCTGCCGGAAGGCGGTGAACTGCTGACCGAAAGCTACGTCAACCTGATCCCGACGATGCAGGGCGGTACCCACGTTAACGGCCTGCGCCAGGGGCTGCTGGACGCCATGCGCGAGTTCTGCGAATACCGCAATATTCTGCCGCGCGGCGTGAAGCTGTCGGCGGAAGATATCTGGGAGCGCTGCGCCTACGTCCTGTCCGTGAAGATGCAGGACCCGCAGTTTGCCGGGCAAACGAAAGAGCGCCTCTCTTCACGTCAGTGCGCCGCGTTTGTTTCCGGGGTGGTCAAAGATGCCTTCAGCCTGTGGCTGAACCAGAACGTTCAGTCGGCAGAGCTGCTGGCGGAAATGGCGATCTCCAGCGCCCAGCGTCGCCTGCGCGCGGCGAAGAAAGTGGTGCGTAAAAAGCTGACCAGCGGTCCGGCGCTGCCCGGTAAGCTGGCGGACTGTACCGCCCAGGATTTGAACCGAACCGAACTGTTCCTTGTGGAAGGGGATTCGGCGGGCGGATCGGCCAAGCAGGCGCGCGATCGCGAGTATCAGGCGATCATGCCGCTGAAAGGTAAAATCCTGAACACCTGGGAAGTCTCTTCCGATGAGGTGCTGGCTTCCCAGGAAGTGCATGATATTTCCGTCGCCATCGGTATCGATCCGGATAGCGACGACCTGAGCCAGCTGCGCTACGGCAAGATTTGTATTCTGGCGGATGCCGACTCCGATGGCCTGCACATCGCGACGCTGCTATGCGCGCTGTTCGTCAGGCACTTCCGCACGCTGGTTAAACAGGGGCACGTCTACGTGGCGCTGCCGCCTCTGTACCGTATCGACCTCGGCAAAGAGGTGTATTACGCGCTTACAGAAGAAGAGAAAACCGGCGTGCTGGAGCAGCTTAAGCGCAAGAAAGGCAAGCCGAACGTGCAGCGCTTTAAAGGGCTGGGCGAGATGAACCCGATGCAGCTGCGCGAGACCACGCTGGATCCGAATACCCGCCGTCTGGTACAGCTGATTATCAACGATGAAGATGAGCAGCAGACGACCGCCATGATGGATATGCTGTTAGCGAAGAAGCGTTCTGAAGATCGGCGTAACTGGCTGCAGGAGAAGGGCGATCTGGCGGAGCTGGACGGATAATAAAAAATCGGCCGGGAAACCGGCCGATGTCGTTTGCTTGCTTAAATACCCGCTTCAAGAATACGAATATTCATTTCCAGTACGTCGCCTTTCACGGCTTCGCCGTAGGCTTTCATGTGCGGCGTCTGCAGGTGCGCTTCAAGATGCGCGACGCTTTCCCACTGCTCGACCATCACGATGGAATCTGGTGAAGTAGTCTGAAAACTGACGCCAGCGGCGTGATCCACCAGCGGCGCATAGCCGTGGCAGCCTTCTTCCTGGAGAACGGTCGGGGTAATTTTTGCGAACTGATCCAGCACCGCCTGACGATGGTGTTGGCCCGGACGAGTGCGAATTTCAGCGATCACTGTCAACATGGTTAACTCAACTCCTTCTGTATATTCTCATCATACTTCAAGCTGCCGCTAAAATGAGCCGCGCTTGTCGTCTTTTCATAACTCACTACAGTTAACCAAAAATTTCCGCCAGATGCTTGCGATATTCTGCCGTATAACGCGGAACATCGGGCATTTTGATCACATCGTTGGCGATGAAGGTGGGCAGGGCGCTCATCCCAAGGAACTGGTTGGCCTTATGGAATGGCAGGTACACCCCGTCGACGCCAACGCCGTGGAAGAACTGATCTTTCTCGGTGAACGCTTCCATCGGCGCGTTCCAGGTCAGGGACAGCATATATTTTTTCCCCTGAATCAGGCCGCCGGAACCATATTTCTTACTGGCGTCGGAGCGGGTGCGGCCATCGCTGGCATACAGCGCGCCGTGACCTTCGGTAAAGACATCATCAATGTACTTTTTCACCGTCCACGGTGCGCCCATCCACCAGCCCGGCATCTGCCAGATAACCACGTCTGCCCAGAGAAAATTCTGTACTTCTTCTTTGATGTCGTAGTCGCTCTCGGCGCGGACGACCTTAACATCATGCCCGGCGTCGCGCAGATAACCATCCGCGACCTCGGTCAGGGTGTCGTTCAGCTGGCCGTTAGAGTGGGCGAATTTTTTCGCACCGTTAATAATCAGGATGTTGCTCATTTTTTATCCTCAACTTTTCAATTTTGAGGCTAATTTTACCCCGCAGGGCAAAGCGGTAAAATGAGCAAAATGTGCAAAGTCTTTTGCTTTTTTAGCAATAATGCCGCTACCAGCGAATGCGCGCCTCGAATCCGCCGTCCCGGGCGTTGTCGAAGCTGGCCGTCATCCCGTGCAGCGCGGCGATGCGTTTGACGATGGAGAGCCCAAGGCCGCTGCCGGGCTGTTCCTGGCCGGGAGGGCGATAAAAGCGCTCGCCGATGCGCGTCAGGGCCTCGGCGCTGATGCCCGGGCCGTTATCGCGTACGCGAAATTCACCCGCATCAAGGATGATGTCGACCTGGCTTCCGGCGGCGCTATAGCGCACGGCGTTATCCAGAAGATTGCGCACCAGCAGGCTCAGCAGCAGCGGCTGGCCGGTGCGCGTGATGTTTTTCGCGTTCAGGTGCAGGCGTAGCTCAACGCCGGCCTGCTGGGCGGGGTGGTACATCTCCATGACCGCCGACTGCAGCAGTTCATCAAGGGCGATAGTCTGGAGATCGTCCAGCTGCGCCAGCGAATCCAGACGCGACAGGGTGAGCAGCTGGTCGACCAGGCGAGTGGCGCGATCGATCCCCTGGTGAAGCTGCGCCAGCGCTTTATCCAGCCCTTGCGGATCGTCCGTTGAGAGCTGGGCCACTTCGGTCTGCACCTTCAGCGCCGCCAGCGGGCTGCGCAGCTCGTGGGCGGCATCGGACGTGAAGCGACGCTCGCGGATCATGGTGTCATGCGTCCGGGTAAAGAGCTGATTTAGCGCGTCGACCAGCGGGCGAACTTCGCTGGGTACGTTCTCGCTATTTAGCGTTTCGGCGGAGTCCGGCGCCCGGGCGCGCAGCGTGGTGGCCAGCTTTTTCAGCGGCGCCAGCTCCCGGCTCAACAGCACGATGAGCAGCAAAAACATCAGCGGCAGCGCAACCAGCCAGGGCGTAAGCTGGGAGGTGACGATATCCAGCGCCATCTCGCGGCGGTAATCCCACTCCTGACCGACGGCGATACGATGGCGACCATCGCGGGTGGTAAGCCACAGGAAGCGCCACTCGTCATCGTCGCCGCGCAGGTAGCCATCGCTGAACCCCTCCCGATGGTTACCCCACTGGATATCCTGGCCATTTTCGCCATCGTTAAGCACCATTTTGCCGTCGGCGGTAAAGATAGCGAAAGCCAGCGCATCGTCATCGAGATGGCCATGTTTGACCTTTTTCTGCTCCCGTACCTGCGGAGCGAGGGTATGGAGTTCGTCAACATTCATCGCGCTCAGGCGGCGGGCGAACAGCAGCTGCTGGGTATCGAACAGTTTATCCAGTTTGTCGGCGGTTTGTTGCCAGGCCACAAGGCTGGCAATGCCCCAGGCGGCGCTGGTCAGCAGCAGGAAAAGCAGCGTCAGGCGGACGCGCAGGCTTAGTCTACCCAGTCGTTTCATGCGTCCCCCAGGGTATAGCCGATGCCGTGCACGGTGCGAATGAAGCCGCTGCCGAGCTTACGGCGCAGATGATGAACGTGTACTTCTACCGCGTTGCTGGAGACATCGTCATCCCAGCTATAGAGCTTTTCCTCAATCAGCTTACGCGGCAGCACGCGTCCGGCGTTGCGCATCAGGAGTTCCAGCAGAGCAAACTCCTTTGGCTTGAGCGGCAGGCTCTCGCCGTTTAGCGTGGTCGTGAGTCGGCCCGGATCGAGAACAACATTGCCGTGCCGCAGCTCGCTGCTGCTGTGGCCGTGGGCGCGACGCATCAGCGCTTCCAGACGCGCGGCGACTTCAACCAGTGCGAAAGGTTTGCAGAGGTAGTCATCGGCGCCGAGACGTAACCCTTCAACGCGCTGGCTGAGCGCGTCGCGGGCGGTGAGGATCAGTACCGGTTCGTGGCGGCCTTTGTCGCGCCATTCGCGCAGAATATCCAGCCCATCGATGCCGGGCAGGGTCAGGTCCAGAATAATGGCGTCGTAAGGGGCGTGGTACAGCGCGGCTTTGCCCTCTTCGCCGCGGGTAAACCAGTCGACGCTGAAGCCCAGCTTGGTCAGGCCGGTTTTAAGGCCGTCGCCGATCAGTTTGTCGTCTTCCACCAGTAAAATGCGCATTTTCTGCTCCTGTGTCCCTCGGATATTCCCGCAGTAAAGCGCGTTGCGGCGCGCGCTGTACAGGAATAAAATTTATTTTTTCCGCTTAAGAAGTCGTTAAGTTTTGCCCGGTGTAATAGTGACGATATAAACACAAAGGGAGAACACATCATGAAGAAAATCGCCGCAATGACCGCTATCATCGCCTTAGTTTCCATGCCGGTACTGGCCGCCGGGCAGGGCGGATTTTCCGGACCCGGCTCGACGCAAACCAGCCAGACGACCACGCAAAACGGCGGGTTCATTGGCCCGAACGGGAGCGTAACGACGGTTGCGAATGCGAAAAGCCTGCGTGACGATACCTGGGTGACCCTGCGCGGTAAAATCGTGGAGCGTATTTCCGACGACCTGTATAAATTCCAGGACAGCTCCGGCACCGTGAACGTCGATATCGATCACAAGCGCTGGAACGGCGTGACCGTGACCCCGCAGGATACGGTAGAGATTCAGGGTGAAGTGGATAAAGACTGGAACTCAGTGGAAATCGACGTAAAGCAGATTCGTAAAATCACGCCATAATTTTCTTATCATCTTAAGCAAGATCGGTCAGGAACCGCACTCCTCGCTCTGTCAGAGTATGTTTCCGGGAGGATGCGATGAACGATACTCAGGTAAGCCCGGCCTTTGCCGGGCGTTTTCAGCAAGTGTGCTTGTACATTGAACGCCATCTGGACACGCCGCTGTCGCTGGAGACGCTTAGTGCGATAGCCCACAGCTCGCCGTATCATTTTCACCGGCAATTCAGCGCCTATAGCGGGGTACCGCTCTATCGCTATATCCAGTGGCTACGTCTGCGTCGCGCCTGTTGGCGACTGGCGTTTAATCCACAGGAAAAGATTATCGATATTGCCCTTGATGCGGGGTTCCAGAATCCTGAGTCGTTCAGCCGTGCCTTCCGCAGCGCTTTCGCGCAAAGCCCCAGCCAGTTCCGTCAACAGCCGGACTGGCTGGAATGGCATCGACGCGTGCCGAAACATACGCTACAGGAGCAACACCCGATGGATGTTAAAATAATCCAGCTACCTACCACTCAGATCGCGAGGCTGCGGCATCGCGGCAACCCTGATTTAGTCAATGAGACCGCCGCGAAGTTTATCGCCTGGCGCAAGGTGAGCGGTCTGTCCCCGGTCGCCAGCTGCGCAACCTGGGGAATCTCCTGGGACGACCCCGCGGCCACGCCGGCTGACGATTTTCGTTTCGATATTGGCGGTACGGTCAGCCAGCCGGTGCCGGAAAACAGCTTCGGCGTGGTGAATGGCGAGATCCCCGGCGGACGTTGCGCAGTGGTGCGTCATCACGGCTCTCTGGACACGCTCGCGCAGAGCATCTGGTTTCTTTATCGCGACTGGCTGCCCGCATCGGGAGAGTCGCTGCGCGATTTCCCTGTTTTCTTTCGCTACCTCACTTTCGTGCATGAAGTCGGTGAACATGAGCTGCAGACGGACGTTTATCTTCCGCTGAAATGAAGGATGTCCACTGAATTCCTCAACCAGCCTAACGCCCTGTGACTCAGGGCGTCAGATAGGGTATTATCGCCGGTAGTTTTGCCGTCCGAACGGCCGGTACGCAGATTGAGGATTCACGATTAATGAGCGATATGGCAGAGCGCCTTGCGCTGCATGAATTTACGGAAAACGCCTACCTGAACTACTCCATGTACGTCATCATGGACAGGGCGCTGCCGTTTATTGGCGATGGCCTGAAGCCGGTCCAGCGTCGCATCGTCTATGCGATGTCTGAGCTGGGTCTCAACGCCAGCGCCAAGTTCAAAAAGTCCGCCCGCACCGTCGGCGACGTGCTGGGTAAATACCATCCGCACGGCGATAGCGCCTGCTATGAAGCCATGGTGCTGATGGCGCAACCCTTCTCTTACCGCTATCCGCTGGTTGACGGTCAGGGGAACTGGGGGGCACCGGACGATCCTAAATCCTTCGCCGCGATGCGTTATACCGAATCCCGTTTGTCGAAGTATGCTGAACTGCTGCTGAGCGAACTGGGGCAGGGCACCGTTGACTGGGTACCAAACTTCGACGGCACTTTGCAGGAGCCGAAGATGCTGCCTGCGCGCTTGCCTAATATTCTGCTCAACGGCACTACCGGCATTGCCGTCGGCATGGCGACGGATATTCCGCCGCACAACCTGCGTGAAGTCGCTCAGGCGGCCATTACCCTGATTGAAAAACCGCAGACCTCGCTGGACGATCTGCTGGATATCGTACAGGGGCCGGATTACCCGACCGAAGCGGAAATCATCACCCCCCGCGCCGAGATCCGCAAAATCTACCAGAATGGCCGCGGTTCGGTGCGGATGCGCGCGGTGTGGGCGAAAGAAGACGGCGCGGTGGTGATCAGCGCGCTGCCGCATCAGGTTTCCGGCGCCCGCGTGCTCGAGCAGATCGCCGCCCAGATGCGCAACAAAAAGCTGCCGATGGTGGATGACCTGCGCGACGAATCGGATCACGAAAACCCGACTCGCCTGGTGATCGTCCCGCGCTCTAACCGCGTGGATATGGAGCAGGTGATGAACCACCTGTTCGCGACGACCGATCTGGAAAAGAGCTATCGTATCAACCTGAATATGATCGGGCTCGATAACCGTCCGGCGGTAAAAAATCTGCTGGAAATCCTCTCGGAATGGCTGACTTTCCGCCGCGATACCGTGCGCCGTCGTCTCAGCTACCGTCTGGAAAAAGTCCTTAAGCGCCTGCATATCCTGGAAGGTTTGCTGGTGGCGTTTCTGAATATCGATGAAGTTATCGAAATTATCCGTCACGAAGATGAGCCTAAGCCGGCCCTGATGTCGCGCTTTGGCATCAGCGAAACCCAGGCGGAAGCGATTCTGGAGTTAAAACTGCGCCATCTCGCCCGGCTGGAAGAGATGAAGATTCGCGGTGAGCAGAACGAGCTGGAAAAAGAGCGAGACCATCTGCAGGCCATTCTGGCGTCTGAACGCAAAATGAATAACCTGCTGAAGAAAGAGCTGCAGGCCGACGCCGACGCCTTTGGCGACGATCGCCGTTCGCCGCTGCGCGAGCGTGAAGAAGCGAAAGCGATGAGCGAGCACGATATGCTGCCGTCCGAGCCGGTCACCATCGTTCTGTCGCAGAGCGGCTGGGTGCGCAGCGCCAAAGGCCACGATATCGACGCGCCGGGGCTGAACTATAAAGCGGGCGACAGTTTTAAAGCCGCAGTAAAAGGGAAGAGCAATCAGCCGGTGGTCTTTATTGACACCACCGGGCGTAGCTACGCGATTGACCCAATCACCCTGCCGTCCGCACGCGGACAGGGCGAGCCGCTCACCGGTAAGCTGACGCTGCCGCCGGGGGCGACGGTAGAACATATGCTGATGGAGGCCGATGACCAAAAACTGCTGCTGGCTTCCGACGCAGGATACGGGTTTATTTGTACTTTCAACGATCTGGTCGCGCGCAATCGTGCCGGTAAGACGTTGATTAGCCTTCCGGATAACGCGCACGTAATGCCGCCGCTGGTGATTGAGGATGAGTCCGATATGCTGCTGGCCATTACCGCAGCCGGCCGCATGCTGATGTTCCCGGTGAGCGACCTGCCGCAGCTGTCGAAAGGCAAAGGCAACAAGATCATCAGTATTCCGTCGGCGGAAGCGGCTGCGGGCCAGGATGGCCTGGCGCACCTGTTCGTTCTGCCGCCGCAAAGTACGCTGACGATTCACGTCGGCAAACGGAAAATCAAACTACGCCCGGAAGAGCTGCAAAAAGTCACCGGCGAGCGCGGCCGCCGCGGCTCTCTGATGCGCGGATTACAGAAAATTGACCGGGTGGAGATTGATTCACCGCGTCGCGCCTCCGCGGGCGATAGCGAAGAGTAGGAGCATCCTCCCCCGCGGTTTGGCGGGGGAGGTTAATATTTACCGCAAAATCGTTGTTTATTCAGGCATTGCGATGAACAATATCCGCCAGCGTCATTCGAGATGCGCAACGCGCTTTGCAATGATGCCCGATGCCTGCAATCTGCGAAACAGCGAGTATAATTCTAAGCGGTTTGGGTTTCAGAGGTAGCTATGCTATTTATTTTTCGACTAATTATCGTTGTCATCTATTGTATTCTGGTCTGCATCTTCGGCTGTATTTATTGTCTGTTCAGCCCGCGTAACCCTAAGCACGTCGCCACCTTCGGCCACCTGTTTGGCAAACTGTCGCCGGTCTTCGGCCTGAAAGTCGAGCTGCGCAAGCCAGCCGACGCGGAAAGCTACGGCAACGCTATCTATATCGCTAACCACCAGAATAACTATGATATGGTGACGGCATCAAATATCGTGCAGCCGCCGACCGTGACCGTGGGTAAAAAGAGCCTGGCGTGGATCCCCTTTTTCGGCCAGCTCTACTGGCTCACGGGGAACCTGCTGATCGATCGCAATAACCGGGCAAAGGCGCATGGCACTATTGCCGAAGTCGTGAACGCATTTAAAAAGCGCAATATCTCTTTTTGGATGTTTCCGGAAGGGACCCGCAGCCGCGGCCGCGGTTTGCTGCCTTTTAAAACCGGCGCTTTTCATGCTGCTGTCGCGGCTGGCGTGCCCATTATTCCGGTGTGCGTGTCTAATACATCGAATAAAATTAATCTCAATCGCCTGAATAACGGTCTGGTGATTGTAGAAATGCTGCCGCCGGTAGATACCAGCCAGTATGGAAAAGAGGGCGTTCGCGCGCTGGCCACGCACTGCCGCGAGCTGATGTCCGCGAAAATCGCTGAGCTGGATAAAGAAGTTGCCGAACGCGAAGCGGCCGCAAAGAAATAACACAGGAAACGCCGCAAACAGCGCGCGGATTGCTGGCGGGAAACGAATTCCCTTATTAATTAGTCAGTATTTCATGGAGTTAATATGTCACTCAGTCGGCGTCAGTTCATTAAGGCTTCAGGCGTAGCGCTGTGCGCGGGCGCCGCGCCGCTGAAGGCACAGGCCGCTGGCCAGCAGCCTGCGCTGCCGATCCCCCCTCTGCTGGAGTCCCGCCGCGGGCAGCCGCTATTCTTGACGCTACAGCGCGCGCACTGGTCGTTTACGCCCGGTACCCGCGCCTCGGTGTGGGGGATTAACGGTCGCTATATGGGGCCAACCATTCGCGTCTGGAACGGCGATGATGTCAAGCTGATCTACAGCAACCGCCTGACGGAAAACGTGGCGATGACCATCCGTGGTCTGCAGGTCCCCGGTCCGCTGATCGGCGGCGCCGCGCGCATGATGTCCGCTAACGCCGACTGGGCGCCGGTACTGCCAATCCGCCAAAGCGCGGCGACCCTGTGGTATCAGGCCAACACCCCAAACCATATGGCAAAACAGGTCTATAACGGCCTGGCCGGCATGTGGCTGGTGGAAGATGATGTCAGTAAGAATCTGCCGATCCCCAATCACTACGGCGTGGATGATTTCCCGGTGATTATTCAGGACAAGCGTCTGGATAACTTCGGTACGCCTGAATACAGCGAGCCCGGTAGCGGTGGTTTCGTGGGCGATACGCTGCTGGTGAACGGCGTACAGGGGCCTTTCGTTGAGGTGTCGCGCGGCTGGGTGCGCCTGCGCCTGCTGAATGCGTCCAACTCCCGTCGCTATCAGCTGCAGATGAGCGATGGCCGATTGCTGCACGTGATTTCCGGTGACCAGGGGCTCCTGCCCGCGCCGGTTTCGCTGAAGCAGCTGTCGCTGGCGCCGGGCGAGCGTCGAGAAATTCTGGTCGATATGACCAACGGCGATGAAGTGTCGATCACCTGCGGGGAAGCGGCAAGCATCGTCGATCGTATTCGCGGCTTCTTCGAGCCGTCGAGCATTCTGATCTCCACGCTGATTCTGACATTGCGCCCGACGGGCCTGCTGCCGCTGGTGACCGATAGTCTGCCCGTGCGTTTGCTGCCGACGGAAATTCTGGCCGGCGCGGCGATTCGCAGCCGTGAGATCACCCTTGGCGACGATCCGGGGATCAACGGTCAGCTGTGGGATCCGCAGCGTATCGATATTACGGCGCAGCAGGGCACCTGGGAGCGCTGGATTGTGCGCGCCGACCGGCCGCAGTCGTTCCATATTGAAGGCGTCATGTTCCAGGTGCGTAACGTCAACGGCTCCGCGCCGTTCCCGGAAGATCGCGGCTGGAAGGATACCGTCTGGATCGACGGCCAGGTTGAACTGTTGGTCTATTACAATCAGCCCTCCTGGCCGCACTTCCCGTTCCAGTATTTAAGCCAGACGCTGGAGCTTGCCGACCGGGGCTCAATTGGCCAGATTCTGGTGAATCCGGCGCCGTAATTTATTCTGTCCCGGTTCCATGCGGCCGGGATTGGAAAAACCTCCTTCATTTCTTCCATCGTTCCGGCTTATAATCGCCGCCCTTTTTGATTATTTTTTTATCATTTCCCCGGAAGCAATATGAGCGCAATATCCCTGATCCAACCGGATCGTGACCTTTTCTCCTGGCCGCAGTACTGGGCCGCCTGCTTTGGCCCCGCGCCGTTCTTGCCGATGTCGCGAGAAGAGATGGATCAACTTGGCTGGGATAGCTGCGACATCATTCTGGTTACCGGCGATGCCTATGTCGATCACCCGAGCTTCGGCATGGCGATTTGCGGACGCATGCTGGAAGCGCAGGGATTTCGCGTGGGGATTATTTCCCAGCCGGACTGGAATAATAAAAACGATTTTATGCGCCTGGGTAAACCGAATCTGTTCTTCGGCGTCACCGCCGGCAACATGGATTCGATGATCAACCGCTACACCGCCGACCGCAAGCTGCGTCATGACGATGCCTACACGGCGGGTAACGTTGCCGGTAAACGCCCGGATCGCGCCACGCTGGTCTATACCCAGCGCTGTAAAGAAGCCTGGAAAGATGTCCCGGTGATCCTCGGCGGTATCGAAGCCAGCCTGCGCCGTACCGCGCACTACGACTACTGGTCTGATACCGTGCGTCGCTCGGTTCTGGTGGACTCCAAAGCCGATATGCTGATGTTCGGCAACGGCGAGCGTCCGCTGGTGGAAGTGGCGCACCGTCTGGCCGCCGGCGAGCCCATCGGGCAAATTCGTGACGTACGCAACACCGCCATCATGGTGAAAGAGGCGCTGCCGGGCTGGAGCGGAGTGGATTCCACGCGTCTGGATACGCCGGGGAAAATCGACCCGATTCCGCATCCGTACGGTGAAGATTTGCCGTGCGCGGATAACAAAACCGTCGCACCGCCAAAACAGGAAGCGAAGCGCGTTACCGTGCAGCCCCCGCGTCCGAAGCCGTGGGAGAAGACCTACGTCCTGCTGCCTTCCTTTGAGAAGGTGAAAGGCGACAAGGTTCTCTACGCGCACGCGTCGCGTATTCTGCACCATGAAACCAACCCCGGCTGCGCCCGCGCGCTGATGCAGAAGCACGGCGAGCGCTATATCTGGGTTAACCCGCCCGCCATCCCGCTCTCCACCGAAGAGATGGATAGCGTGTTTGCCCTGCCGTATAAGCGCGTTCCGCATCCCTCATACGGCGATGCCCGCATTCCGGCCTACGAGATGATCCGCTTCTCGATTAACATTATGCGCGGCTGTTTTGGCGGCTGTTCCTTCTGCTCAATTACCGAGCATGAGGGGCGTATCATTCAGAGCCGTTCCGAAGATTCGATCATCAATGAAATCGAAGCGATTCGCGACACGGTTCCCGGTTTTACCGGCATTATTTCCGATCTTGGCGGCCCGACGGCCAACATGTATATGCTGCGCTGCAAGTCGCCGCGCGCCGAGCAGACCTGCCGCCGCCTGTCATGCGTTTATCCGGATATCTGCCCGCATATGGACACTAACCATGAGCCGACGATTAATCTCTATCGCCGCGCCCGTGACCTGAAAGGCATCAAAAAGATCCTCATCGCTTCCGGCGTACGTTACGACATCGCCGTTGAAGACCCGCGCTATATCAAAGAGCTGGCTACCCACCACGTTGGCGGCTATCTGAAGATTGCCCCGGAGCATACGGAAGAGGGACCGCTGTCGAAAATGATGAAGCCGGGTATGGGCAGCTACGATCGCTTTAAGCAGCTGTTTGATACCTATTCGAAGCAGGCAGGTAAAGAGCAGTATCTGATCCCATACTTTATTTCCGCCCACCCCGGCACGCGGGATGAAGATATGGTGAATCTGGCGCTGTGGCTTAAACAGCATCGTTTCCGCCTGGATCAGGTGCAGAACTTCTATCCGTCGCCGCTGGCGAACTCGACCACCATGTATTACACCGGCAAGAACCCGCTGGGTAAGATTGGCTATAAGAGTGAGGATGTGGTGGTGCCGAAGGGGGACAAACAGCGCCGCCTGCACAAGGCGCTGCTGCGCTATCACGATCCGGCCAACTGGCCGCTGATCCGCCAGGCGCTGGAAACCATGGGTAAAAAGCACCTGATCGGCAGCCGCCGCGATTGCCTGGTACCGGCGCCGACGATCGACGAAATGCGCGAAGCGCGTCGCCAGAACCGCCATACCCGTCCGGCGCTGACCAAGCATACGCCGATTGTGCACCAGCGCTCGAACGGCGGGGAAACGGCGAAGAAGCCCGTAAAACGCGGTAAGGTCGCCGGTCGTTAATTTGACTGCATTGCCCGCTGGCGCTTCGCTGACCGGGCCTGATAATTTCGGGCCCGGGCAGCCGCTTGCCAAACGGCAAAGCAAATTCTATGGCTATGCCTCTCTGATTCTGGCCGCCAGCGCCGCCAGCTTTTCATCATCCGCCCGCTCATGATCGTGGGAGGAGAGATAGCCTTCATATTGCGCAAAAAACTTAGACTGACGCGACTCGATAGGCCGCCATTGGGTCATATCCCCGGTGCCGTGCATCGGGCTGAGTTTGCTGTGGACATGATCAACGCCATAGCCTTCAAAAAACATCCCCGTACGGCCCACGTCACCAAAGGCTTTATCCAAAAGCTTCGCCACCTTCTGCGTCGCCAGCACCAGATCGGCCAATGCCTGCGGCGGCATATCAAACGCATAGCTGGGGTAGTGCTTCTTCGGGATCACGACCGTAAAACCGTCGGTATTAGGGAAAATAGAGAGAAAGGCGAGGTGGTGTTCATCTTCCCACACCTTATGGCAGGGGGCTTTCCCCTCAACAATTTGGCAGAAAATACAGCTCATCAGCACGCATCCATTTGATTGCAATAAACTCTGAATGTACGTGGTTTTAGCCAGATAGCAAAGCGATGCTCCGCCGGAAGCCGACGGAGCGGGAAAGGTTAACCGCCGAACTGATCCGGGTCTGGCCCCAGGCGTTTGTTCTGGTCCAGTTTAGTGATTTCACTCAATTCATCTTTATCAAGACGGAAGTCCCAGACGTTAAAATTCTCGGCAATGCGCGATGGCGTCACCGATTTCGGGATCACCACCAGGCCGCTGTCGAGATGCCAGCGGATAACGATCTGCGCCGGGGTTTTACCGTATTTATCCGCCAGTTGACGAATAATTTTCTGATCGAATACCCCTTCGCCGCCCTGCGCAAGCGGGCTCCAGGACTCGGTCTGGATCTTATGCGTCGCATTCCAGGCGTGAAGCTGGCGCTGCTGCATCAGCGGGTGAAGTTCAATCTGGTTTATCACCGGAGCGACGCCGGTTTCATCGATGATTTTTTGCAGATGATGAACCTGGAAATTACAGACGCCGATGCTTTTTACCAGCCCCTGCCGCTGCAGCTCAATTAAGCTTTTCCAGGCGTCGACGTAATGGTTAGTTGCCGGAACCGGCCAGTGAATGAGGTATAAGTCGACGTAGTCGAGCTTCAGTTTTTTAAGGCTTTCCTGCAGCGCTTCTTTGGGCTGTTTTTGATCGTCATTCCACAGTTTCGTGGTGACGAACAGCTCATCGCGGGCGACGCCTGCGCTGCTTAACGCATTGCCGACGCCGGTTTCATTCTGGTACACGGCGGCGGTGTCAAACGAGCGATAACCGACTTCCAGCGCCTTATGAATGGCGGAGACGACTTCCTCGTTGCCTGCTTTCCACACGCCGAGCCCCAGCTGCGGCATCAGGTTGCCGTCGTGTAGTTTTATAACGGTTGGATGTGTCATGCCTTCCTCCTGTTAATGAACTCAGCGGAATAAATTCCGCCGAGGGGTAGCATTAAGTCTGGACGAAATAGCTAAAAACGGTAGTTAAACTCCTCTCCTTTGCGCGAGTTTACGCGTCGGAGAGGGCGTTGATTAGCGCGCAGCCTCGTAAATACGGCGGCTGACGTCCAGCGTAATATCCTGATTTTCACCGAGCTGGGTCATGCCGTGCTCTTCCAGTTTCGCCAGCAGCGCCGGGATGGAGCTGCCATCCAGACCGTAGGCGGAAAGGCGCGTCGGGACGCCCATCTGTTCGAAGAAATCACGCGTTGCGGCGATGGCGGCGTCAATGCGCTCTTCCTCGGAACCTTCGGTGATGTTCCAGACGCGGGCGCCGTACTGCAGCAGCTTGGCGCGTTTAGCATCGCGTTTTTCATTCCACAGGGCCGGCAGAACGATAGCCAGCGTCTGGGCGTGATCGAGACCGTGCATGGCGGTCAGCTCGTGGCCGAGCATATGGGTCGCCCAGTCCTGCGGCACGCCTGCGCCAATCAGGCCGTTCAGCGCCTGGGTGGCCGCCCACATAATATTGGCGCGAACGTCGTAGTTTTCCGGCTCTTTCAGCGCTTTCGGGCCGTCTTCCACCAGGGTCAGCAGAATACCTTCGGCAAAGCGGTCCTGGATTTTGCCGTCAACCGGATAGGTGACGTACTGCTCAACGGTATGGACGAATGCGTCAACGACGCCGTTAGCCACCTGGCGCGGCGGCAGGGTGTAGGTGTAAACCGGATCCAGAATAGCGAACACCGGCTGGACGTGGGTGGACATAAACGCGCGTTTGTCGCCGGTGGTTTTACGCGAGATCACCGCGCCTTTATTGGATTCGGAACCGGTCGCCGGCAGCGTCAGCACGGAGCCCATCGGGATAGCGCTGGCCACTTTGCTGCCGTAGGTTTCGAGAATTTCCCACGGATCGATACTGGCATCGTAGTGGGCCGCCGCGGCGATGAATTTGGTGCCGTCGAGAACGGAGCCGCCGCCCACCGCCAACAGGAAAGTGATCTTTTCATCACGCGCGATTTTCACCGCGTTCATCAGCGTTTCGTAGGACGGGTTTGGCTCGATGCCGCCAAATTCCCGAACGTCAATGCCGTTCAGCGCGCTCAGAACCTGATCAAGCACGCCGGTTTTCTTCACGCTACCGCCGCCGTAGGTGACAAGCACGCGTGCATCCGCCGGGATTTGATCGCGCAGATTTTCAATCGCGCCTTTACCGAACAGAATGCGGGTTGGGGTATGTAGGTCGAAATTATTCATGGCTGGTGCCCTCAAATAGATAAAACCGCCAACAGAGACAATACCTCTGCCAGATGACGGACATTGTGTTCCCGCGGGCCGTTCCCCTCAATGCACATTCCTGCCGTTGTCTTGCCCATTTCTCCTTGGGGCTGGAGAAATTCGGCGGAAGTGCGCACAATGCGAAGGTATAAAAACGTTCGGAGAAGCACGATAAATGAACCGCGCTGAGATATGCCAGCTATTAACGCATAAGGTTAATCAGCTGAAAGATAAAGAAGAAATGCTTAATGCTCTGCTGCCGGATATTCGCCTGCTGTACGGTACCCAGCCGGGGACGCGCACGCCGGTTATGTATCAGCCGGGGATCGTTTTTCTCTTTTCCGGGCATAAAATTGGCTACATTAACGAGCGTACCTTTCGCTATGACACCAATGAGTATCTGCTGCTGACGGTACCGCTGCCGTTTGAATGCGAAACCTTCGCCACTCCGGAAGTCCCGCTGGCGGGGATTCGGCTGAACGTCGATATTCTTCAGCTGCAAGAACTGCTGATGGATATCGGGGAAGATGAACAGTTTCAGCCGTCCATGGCGTCGAGCGGAATCAACTCTGCGGTACTGTCCGAAGAGATATTGTGCGCGGCGGAGCGCCTGCTGGATGTCATGGAGCGCCCGCTGGACGCGCGCATTCTTGGCAAACAGATTATCCGCGAAATTCTCTATCACGTGCTGACCGGGCCGTGCGGGGGGGCGCTGCTGGCGCTGGTCAGTCGTCAGACCCACTTCAGCCTGATTAGCCGCGTATTGAAGCGTATTGAAAGCCAGTACACAGAGAACCTCAGCGTCGATCAGCTGGCGGCGGAAGCGAATATGAGCGTCTCGGCGTTCCACCATAACTTTAAATCAGTCACCAGCACCTCCCCGCTGCAGTACCTGAAAACCTATCGCCTGCATAAAGCGCGCATGCTGATGATCCACGATGGTATGAAGGCCAGCGCGGCGGCGATGCGGGTGGGGTATGAAAGCGCGTCGCAGTTCAGCCGCGAGTTTAAGCGTTATTTCGGCATGACGCCGGGGGAGGATGCGGCGCGTATCAGAACGATTCAGGGGATGTGACGAACGATGTAAGGGCGGCGAATCCGCGCCGCCCCGGTAAACGATCAGGCGTTACAGTATTTCTTTTTAATCACCACGATAACCGTACCGAGCAGCCCGGCGATCAGCAGCGCGATAGGTAGAATCATCAGGCAGGTCATAACCTGATCTTCATGGCGCTTAACGAAGGGAATCATGCTCAGCGCATAGCCCAGACCGGTGACTACGCCAACCCACAGCAGCGCGCTCAGCCAGTTGAAGAACTGGAAGCGGCGGTTTGGCAGCCCGGAAATGCCCGCCATGGTGGGCAGCAGGGTGCGAACAAACGCCAGGAAACGCCCGGCCAGCAGCGCCAGCAGGCCGTGTTTGTCAAACATGCAGGTTGCCCGCTGATGGTACTTATGCGGCAGATGCCCAAGCCAGCGCTTAACCGTAACGGTGTTACCCAGCCAGCGCCCCTGGATATAGCTCAGCCAGCAGCCGAGGCTGGCAGCGGCGGTTAAAATGGCGACCGTAGGTACAAAGTCCATTACGCCTTTGGCGATGAGCGCCCCGGCGAGCAGCAGCAGGCTATCGCCCGGTAAAAATGAGGCGGGCAGCAGACCGTTTTCCAGAAACAGGGTTGCGAACATGACCAGATATACAACGCCCACAACGTGGGGGTTTGCCAACGCGGCAAAATCATGCTGCCACAGCGCGGCGACAATTTCTTGAATGACAACCATGGACTTTCCTAAGTGGTACCGTGTTTTTTGTCTAGTGTACTCCTGAAGAGGCTCGGGCACCTTGATCCCGGGCGCAACTAAAGCGGCCGTTTTTCTAAAAAACGTCCGCTATTGTTGCCACTGACTGTCACTTTACACGATACGCGCGAAGCCCGCCGCTAAATCATCCAGCAGATCGGTAACATTTTCTAACCCGATATGAAGGCGGATCAGCGTGCCGCTGAAATCAACTTCAGCATCAGGACGGATTGCGGCAATGTGTTCCGGCTGGTTGGCTAAAATCAGCGATTCAAAGCCGCCCCAGGAGTAGGCCATGCTGAACAAGCTGAAGTGGTCCAGATAAGCGGACAGTTCGGCGTCGGTCAGGCGTTTATTGAGCACGAAAGAGAACAGACCGCTGCTGCCGGTGAAGTCGCGCTTCCAGTACTCATGGCCTTTGCTGCCGGGCAGGGCGGGATGATTCACGCGCGCCACCTGCGGATGCTGCGCCAGCCATTCGGCAATCTGCAGGCTGCTTTCATGGTGCTGACGCAGGCGTACCGCTAAGGTGCGCAGGCCGCGGCTGGTCATATAGGCGGTATCGGCATCCACCATTTGCCCCATCAGATAGGCGTTTTCGCGCAGCTGCGCCCAGCAGCGCTCATTGGACACGGCGGTACCCACCATCGCGTCGGAATGGCCGATCAGATATTTGGTGCCGGCCTGAATGGAGATATCGATACCAAACTCCAGCGCTTTAAACAGCACGCCCGCCGCCCAGGTGTTGTCGATCATAATGATGGCTTCGGGAGCGACGCGACGTACCGCCGCGACGATCGCCGGAACATCATGGACTTCCATGGTGATGGAGCCGGGGGATTCGAGGAACACCACGCGGGTGTTCGGCTGCACCAGACGGGCGATATCGCCGCCGATGAGCGGGTCGAACCAGCCGGTGGTAACGCCGAGTTTGGCGAGAATTTTCGTACAGAAATCCTGGGTAGGCTCATAGGCGGTGTTGGTCACCAGAATATGGTCGCCCTGCTCGACGAACGCCAGAATGGTATTCGCGACCGCCGCCGCGCCGCAGGGGAAGAGGGCGCAGCCGGCGCCGCCTTCCAGCTCGCACATCGCTTCCTGCAGGGAGAAATGGGTTAGCGTCCCGCGACGCCCGTAGAACAGCTCGCCTTTGGCGCGGTTGCGCGTCGCGTGCTTTTTCGCTTCGACGGTGTCGAAAACCAGCGATGAGGCGCGCTGAATGACGCTGTTTACCGAGCCCAGGGTGTATTTTTGGCTGCGCCCGGCGTGAACCAGCGCAGTATCAAGATGTTTATCAGCCATGTTCAGATAACCTGTTTTTATACGTCTGGACGTCTAAACTAACATGAATACCCGTTGATGTACCGGGTCGCGGCGGATACAGGTAAAAATTTTATCAACGGCGGGGTCAGCAACTTTTTTACTGCGTAAGCGCAAGGAAAATAAACGTGATTTGCTGCACAGTGTAAATACTAATGAGAACCACTATCAATTCGATGTCGTTTTGATATTATTGTGCGCAGATTTTGTGATTTACGTCCTGGAGATACAGTGTGGGTAATAATTTGATGCAGGCGGATCTCTCCGTTTGGGGTATGTATCATCATGCCGATATTGTCGTTAAGGTAGTGATGATCGGCCTGATTCTGGCGTCGGTAGTCACATGGGCTATCTTTTTCGGCAAAGGCGCAGAGATCCTGGCCAGCAAGCGTCGCCTCAAGCGCGAACAGCTGCTGGTTGCTGAAGCACGCTCTCTCGACCAGGCCAGCGATATCGCTAACGGTTTCGATGCGAAAAGCCTGACCTCGCGGTTGATTAACGAAGCGCAGAACGAGCTGGAGCTTTCCGCAGGTTCTGAAGATAACGAAGGCATTAAAGAACGTACCGGTTTCCGACTGGAGCGTCGCGTGGCGGCGGTGGGTCGTTACATGGGGCGCGGCAACGGTTATCTGGCGACCATCGGCGCGATTTCTCCGTTCGTTGGTCTGTTTGGTACCGTCTGGGGCATCATGAACAGCTTTATCGGTATTGCCCAGACCCAGACCACTAACCTGGCGGTGGTTGCGCCGGGTATTGCGGAAGCGCTGCTGGCCACGGCAATTGGCCTGTTCGCTGCGATTCCGGCGGTGGTCATCTACAACATTTTTGCCCGCATGATCGCCAGCTACAAAGCATCCCTTGGTGATGTCGCCGCCCAGGTTCTGCTGCTGCAAAGCCGCGACCTGGACCTGAGCGCCAGCGGCGTTAAGCCGGTACGTACCGCCCAGAAACTACGCGTAGGTTAATGCTTTATGGCGATGCATTTTAACGAAAACCTCGATGATAACGGCGAAATGCACGACATCAACGTGACGCCGTTTATCGACGTCATGCTGGTGCTGTTAATCATCTTTATGGTGGCGGCGCCGCTGGCTACCGTCGACGTGAAGGTGAATCTGCCTGCTTCCTCCAGCCAGCCGCAGCCGCGTCCGGAAAAGCCGATCTATCTGTCGGTGAAGGCGGATAAAACCATGTTCCTCGGCAATGACCCCATTACCGACGAGAGCATGATCGCCTCGCTGGATGCGCTGACCGAAGGCAAGAAAGACACCACCGTCTTCTTCCGCGCGGATAAAACCGTGGACTACGAGACGATGATGAAGGTCATGGATACCCTGCACCAGGCGGGCTATCTGAAGATTGGCCTGGTGGGCGAAGAAACCGTCAAAGCGAAGTAATCACTCTCCACCCATCTTCTCAGGCTGGCCTTGCGCCAGCCTTTTTTATCGCCTCCAATCGCTCTCTTGTTGGACGCCTGTTGCTATAACGTTGCCCTGTTGCGGTATAATGGCGGCCGTTTATGTTAACTGACAGGATCTTATGGAACGCTTTCTGGAAAATGCTATGTACGCCTCGCGCTGGCTGCTGGCGCCGGTTTATTTTGGCCTTTCGCTCGGTTTGATTGCGCTGACGATCAAATTTTTTCAGGAGATCTTCCACATACTGCCGCATATTTTCAGCGTCAGTGAGTCGGATATGATTCTGACCCTGCTGTCGCTGGTGGATATGACCCTGGTGGGCGGTCTGCTGGTGATGGTGATGTTCTCCGGCTATGAAAATTTTGTTTCCCAGCTGGATATCAACGAGGGCAAGGAGAAGCTCAGCTGGCTGGGCAAAATGGACGCCACTTCGCTGAAAAATAAGGTTGCCGCCTCCATCGTGGCGATCTCTTCCATTCATCTGCTGCGGGTGTTTATGGATGCGAAAAACGTCCCGGACAATAAGCTGATGTGGTACGTCATCATCCACCTGACCTTTGTGCTGTCGGCCTTTGTGATGGGTTACCTCGATCGTCTGACCAAAGTGAAACACTGATCCCTCCTCTCCCGGCGGTGTTGGCCGCTGGGCTTTTTACTCCCCGTTTCTGCTTTTCTCCGCTGGCGTATGTCCGGGCTTCTGCTTTGCTTAAAGGGCGCTTAATAACGGAGGCAGGGTGATGACGCGACTAACGGCCAAAGATTTTCCGCAGCAGCTGCTCGAATACTATGACTACTATGCCCACGGCAAAATCAGCAAACGCGAGTTTCTCCAGCTGGCGGGGAAGTATACCGTCGGCGGGATGACCGCGCTGGCGCTGTTTAACCTGCTGAAGCCCGACTATGCTCTGGCGGAGCAGGTGGCGTTTACCGACCCGGATATCCGTCCGGAGTATATTCATTACCCTTCTCCTGACGGCCACGGCGAAGTGCGGGCTTATCAGGTGACGCCGGTGAAAATAGCCGACAAAGCGCCCGCCGTGGTGGTGGTTCATGAGAATCGCGGCCTGAATCCCTATATTGAAGACGTTGCCCGGCGGGTGGCGAAAGCGGGCTATATCGCGCTTGCGCCGGATGGCCTGAGCTCCGTCGGCGGCTATCCCGGTAATGATGATGAAGGCCGCGCGCTACAGCAGAAAGTCGATCCCGTGAAGCTGATGAATGATTTCTTTGCGGCGGTCGCGTTTATGGCGAAGCATCCGCAGGCGACGGGGAAGGTCGGTATCACCGGGTTCTGCTACGGCGGCGGCGTCAGCAACGCGGCGGCGGTGGCGATCCCTGAGCTGGCCTGCGCGGTGCCGTTTTACGGCCGCCAGCCGCCGCTGAATGAGGTCGATAAAATTAAAGCGCCGCTGCTGCTGCATTATGCCGGACTCGATAGCGGCATTAATGAAGGCTGGCCCGCCTATGAAAACGCGCTGAAGGCGCATAATAAAGTCTACGAGGCCTATATTTATCAGGGCGTTAACCACGGCTTTCATAATGACTCCACGCCGCGCTACGACCGGGCCGCGGCTGACCTGGCCTGGCAACGCACGCTGGCGTGGTTTGAGAAGTATATGCGCTAGCGCAAACGCCATAAATAGCGCTACCGCTCGCTCAAAAAATCGCTATATAATTTTATATATAACGATTGGGAGGGCGCGATGGAAAATCATTTTGGAAAAGGCTTAATGGCGGGGCTACAGGCATCCCATGCTGACACCGCCGCCCATGCGGCGAATTTTTGCGCCGACTATAAACGCGGTTTTGTGCTCGGCTACTCGCACCGTATGTTTGAAAAAACCGGCGACCGCCAGCTCAGCGCCTGGGAAGCGGGGATCCTTACCCGTCGCTATGGTCTGGAAAGAGATATGGTGATGGACTTCTTCAAAGAGGGCTGTTCCTCGACCGCGCAGCGCTACTTTATGGCGGGCTATCGGCTGGAAAGCTAAAAACCGGAGGCGGAAGCCTCCGGCGGGCATGGGCGCTACGCCTGGCGTTTATCTTCGGTTTGCGTGTCGAAGTCGCTGGCGTCATGGCGCTCGTGAAGCTGCTCGTTGAGCGGGCCTGAGGTGCGGTTAACCATCCGCCCGCGCTGAACGGCGGGGCGCTTACCCACATCCTGCGCCCAGCGCAGCACGTTTTTATAGCTACCGGCATCCAGGAACTCGGCGGCGTTGTAAACATTCCCCAGCACCACGTTGCCGTACCACGGCCAGATGGCAATGTCGGCGATGGTGTACTCCTCTCCTGCCACAAAACGGCCGCGGGCAAGCTGCTTGTCCAGCACGTCCAGCTGGCGCTTGGCTTCCATCGTAAAGCGGTCGATCGCGTATTCGATTTTCACCGGCGCATAGCTGAAGAAGTGGCCAAAGCCGCCGCCGAGGAACGGGGCCGAGCCCTGCAGCCAGAACAGCCAGTTGAGGGTTTCGGCGCGGCCTGCCGGATCTTTGGGCAGGAAGAAGCCGAACTTTTCCGCCAGATAGAGCAGGATGCTGCCGGATTCAAAAACGCGGGTCGGCGGAGTGGTGGAGTGGTCGCGGAGCGCGGGGATTTTTGAGTTCGGATTAACCTCGACAAAGCCGCTGGAGAACTGATCGCCTTCGCCGATGCGAATCAGCCAGGCGTCGTACTCCGCGCCGCTGACGCCTAACGCCAGCAGCTCTTCCAGCATAATGGTCACTTTCTGGCCGTTGGGCGTCCCCAGCGAATAGAGCTGAAGCGGATGCGCGCCCACCGGCAGCTCCCGATCGTGCGTTACGCCGGAGACGGGACGGTTGATATTGGCGAATGCGCCGCCGTTGTTTTGCTTCCATTCCCACACTTTAGGTGGCTGGTAGTTATTCTCTGACATGCTGATCTGCCTTTTTAGTGAGGTGTTGATGTCGTGTCGCTGGCGCTACCGCGCCGGCGCGGGAGAGTCGTACTAAGCCAGAATCCGCGCGGCCCATACGCTGACGTCGTCGCCGCTGCCGAGATCCGCCTGCACCAGGCCGTTAACCATAAAGGTCGGCGACACGTGGATGCCGTTCTGGCGCGCGTACTTGCTATGCCATTTGATCTCGTTTTGCAGCTCCGGGCGGGCAAACGCCGCGGCCAGCGAGACGTGGCTATAGCGTTCGATACGCTCGATAATCTGCTGCGGCGTGGCGTTCATGTTCGGCCCGCTGCAGTGGTCGGTAAACTCAAACTCTTCGCGGTGGTCGGCGACGGCTTTAAGCACCTTATGCGCCTGCTCGCGGCCGTGCGGCAGGGTGGAGGCTGCGAGAATGCAGCGGACGATGACGCCGGAAAACAGATGCCACGGTTGAGACTGCAGACGAATTTTGATCGTCACGTTATCCGCGCCAACTTCATCCAGCAGGTCATCAAGCTTATTAAATGCCCGCACGGAGAAAGGACAGGTGGGTTCGAGGAACACCTCAAAGGTGCGGGGGCCATGCCCCCAGACCAGCGGTTGGGCGGTCAGATGCGATGGTGTGCTCATTGTCGACTCCTGATTGTTTTTTTATCTCAAATAACGATATCACTTTTGCCCGGGGGCGCAGGCTTATTTTCCTTAAGGGCACGATTAGCGAATCGAATGAGTGGTATCATCATTCCACCTCTGTCTGGTAAGTGCCTGCGGCAGGATAAGAAGAGGGAGTTTTGTTTCGCCAACTGCCCGGGCTGCATTAATTTGAGGTCAGGCTAAATGAGCAAAGGTTCCACAAGCAGTGACGCCCCGTTTGGTACACTATTAGGCTACGCACCGGGCGGCGTGGCGATTTATTCTTCTAATTACAGTAGCTTAAATCCGCAAGATTATCCGGATGACGCCACGTTCCGCAGCTATATCGGTAATGAGTATATGGGGCACAAATGGCAGTGCGTGGAGTTCGCGCGCCGCTTTCTGTTCCTCACCTACGGTTTTGTTTTCACCGACGTCGGCATGGCCTACGAAATCTTCTCCCTGCGTTTTCTCCGCGAGGTGGTCAACGACAATATTCTGCCGCTGCAGGCGTTCGCCAACGGCTCCCGCCGTCCGCCTCTCGCCGGCTCACTGCTGATCTGGCAGAAAGGCGGCGAGTTTAAGCACACGGGCCACGTGGCGGTGATTACGCAACTGATAGGGAATAAGGTCAGGATCGCCGAACAGAACGTCATTCACTCGCCGCTGCCGCAGGGCCAGCAGTGGACCCGCGAGCTGACGCTGGAAGTGAAAAACGGCCTCTACACGATTAAAGACACCTTTGCCGATACCGAAATCCTCGGCTGGATGATCCAAACCGCCGATATCGAGCACAGCCTGCCGCAGCCGGTGCTGCCGGGTGAGGCGATGGCCATCAAAGGCGCGCGTCTGCCGAATAAAGGCCAATACCGCGGCAACTGGCTCAACGAGAAAGATTCACTGCAAAAAGCCTACGTGGAAGCCAACGGCCACGTCATCAATAAAGACCCTTACCAGTATTTCACCATCACCGAAAGCGCCGAGCAGGAGCTTATCAAAGCCACCAATGAGCTGCATCTGATGTACCTGCACGCTACCGACAAGGTGATGAAGGATGACAGCCTGCTGGCGCTGTTCGATATTCCGAAAATTCTCTGGCCGCGTCTGCGCCTCTCGTGGCAGCGCCGTCGCCATCATATGATTACCGGCCGCATGGATTTCTGTATGGATGAGCGCGGGCTCAAGGTGTATGAGTACAACGCCGATTCCGCGTCCTGCCATACCGAAGGCGGGCTGATCCTCGAGCAGTGGCTGAAGCAGGGCTACTACGGCACCGGTCACAACCCGGCGGAAAATCTGCTGGATGAGCTGGCCGGAGCGTGGAAGCACAGCCGGGCGCGTCCTTTCGTGCACATCATGCAGGATAAGGATCTGGAGGAGAACTACCACGCGCAGTTTATCCAGCGTTCGCTGACCCAGGCCGGCTTCGAGAGCAAAATTCTGTTTGGCCTGGATGAGCTGCGCTGGGATGCCGCCGGGCAGCTGATTGATGCCGACGGTCGTCTGGTCAACTGCGTCTGGAAAACCTGGGCATGGGAGACCGCCATTGAGCAGGTGCGGGAAGTCAGCGCCGATGAGTACGCGGCGGTGCCGATACGTACCGGACACCCGAATAATGAAGTGCGCCTGATAGACGTTCTGCTGCGCCCGGAAGTATTAGTCTTCGAGCCGCTGTGGACGGTCATCCCCGGCAACAAGGCGATTTTGCCGGTGCTGTGGTCGCTGTTCCCCAATCATCGCTATCTTCTGGATACGGATTTTGTGGTCAACGAGCAGCTGGCGGAAAGCGGCTATGCGGTTAAGCCTATCTCGGGCCGCTGCGGCAACAATATCGACCTGATTGGCCCGCAGGACGAAGTGCTGGATAAAACCAGCGGCCAGTTTTTCGACCGCAAAAATATCTACCAGCAGCTGTGGTGCCTGCCAAAAGTGGATGGCAAATACATCCAGGTTTGCACCTTCACCGTCGGCGGTAACTACGGCGGGACCTGCCTGCGCGGAGATGATTCTCTGGTGGTTAAAAAAGAGAGCGATATTGAGCCGTTAATCGTGCTAAAAGACACAGATAGCCGTTAAGTTTGGCCCCGGATTGCGGCGGTGAGCGCCTTATCCGGGCTGCGGTTCTCGTCACCTGCGGCATTTGTAGCCCGGGCAAGGCGCATCGCGCCGCCCCCGGGGGAAGGCCGCAGGATGCTGAAGAATAACCCGGAGGCGATGCTGCGCATCTGTCCGGGCTACCGAACATACGAACCCGTAGCCCCAGTGAGCATAGTGCGACCGGGGGAATGAACGGTAAAAATAGATAAAACATCACAACAACAAGACAGAAAAGGAAAATAGTATGCACGATCGGCGACTCGCCGCCCGCGCGGGTGAACTTAAGCCCTCCGCCGTCCGCGAACTCCTCAAGCACAGTAAGCTGCCCGGCGTTATCTCTCTGGGCGGCGGTATTCCGGCCCCGGAGCTTTTTGATACCGAAGGCCTGAACCTGGCGGTGCAACAGGTGATGAACGGGCGCTTTAACGATGCGTTCCAGTACGGTTTGACCGAAGGTTATCCGCCGCTGCGTCAGGCCGTTAGCGAACTGTGTCAGGCGCGCGGCGTGGCCTGTTCGGCAAGTCATGTCTATATCACTTCCGGTTCGCAGCAGTCGCTGGATATCGTCGCCCGCACTCTGCTCGATCCGGGTGATGCGATTGTCGTTGAGCGTCCGACCTATCTGGCGGCGCTGCAGGTGTTCCAGCTGGCGCAGGCCAATATTCTCAGCGTGGATACCGACGATGACGGCATGCTGGTGGAACAGCTGGCCGATCTGCTGGAAACCACGCGTGTGAAAGCCGTTTACCTGGTGCCGACGTTTGGCAACCCCGGCGGGAAAACCCTGAGCGAAGCGCGCCGCCGCCGCCTGGTTGAGCTGGCGAAAAAGCACGACTTCGTCATTATCGAAGACGATCCGTACGGTGAAATCAGCTTCACTGATGAAGTACGCCGCCCGCTGTATCAGTATGCGGTTGAGCTGGGCTGTGAAGATCAGGTGGTTTATACCTCCACCTTCTCCAAAATCCTCGCGCCGGGGATGCGTATTGGCTGGATCGTGATGCCGGACTGGCTGGCGCAGCAGACGGTGATCGTTAAACAGGCGGCGGATCTGCACACTAATATGCTCTCGCAGGTCATCACCGCGGAATACCTGAGCATGAACCGCCTGGAAAGCCAGATTGCCCTGATCCGCGAAGATTACCGCAAGAAGTGCGTGGCGCTGGCCGACGCGCTGGAATCGCAGCTTGGCGAGCATCTGGCGTTCAGCCGTCCTAAAGGCGGTATGTTCCTGTGGGCTCGCTTCCGTTATCCGTTCGATACCATGGAATGGATGAAGAAAACGCTGGAAAATGGCGTGGTCTACGTACCAGGAGAAGCGTTCTATAACGATAACCCGGATACCCGCACGCTGCGCCTGTCCTACTCGACGGTGTCGACAGAGGGTCTGATGACCGCCGTCGAGCGCCTGGCGAAGTCGCTGTAATCGCCGTGCTCCGCGCCGTCGGCGGCGCGGGGCTCCCTTCTCGTTTTCTTCTTTAAGCCCCTGTTTTTATGCGAATGCATGACCTGCCCGGCGGGCGAAAATCATCAGTGCGTAATGTGAAAACGGGATTGGCGGGGTTTTTGAATCGCCCGCAGCCGATGGCTACGGGCGAGAGAAACACAGAGGCGGGCGGTTTTGCGGCTTATCGCCGGCCCCGGTCGTTAATCCTGGTCGGTAATGCGATCGTCAAGCCAGATCAGCATCAACGTGGAAAGAAAAGCAACAGCGACGGTACCAATAGCTAACAGCATAAGAAGAGCCTCAGGGGTTTTTATTATTTTTCTGCTTTGACCGATGAGCGATTATTTCTGTCTGTGATGGTGACTTTTGTTCCTGACTGGGATGTTGCGAGGGTGAAAAAATCGTCAGCATCAATATCGAAATTGAGAACGATTTCTTTGTACTTCCCACAATTCATTAACTCTTTTGCTTCTTTCATACTACTGGCTGTAATAGTAGGCATCAGTTTCATCTCGTTTAAAAACTGAGAAGCAAAATAAGAGCTTGTCGATACCAGATCAACTACTTTTTATGGTAAGGACAATCATGCATCAGATTGATGATTGCCGCTGCCAGTAGCGGATTGAAACATAATTTCTGTTTTACCTTTCCTGCCAGCGTTTCGTTTTGCCCATGGCGGCGAAAAATGCGCCGATCCTCGGCGGTGTATGTTTAACCGCTTTGCAATTTCGTGGCTAAGAGCAAGCCGCCCGCGGCGGCCTGCTATGGATGTTTAAAAGGCGTAGCCCACGCTAAGGCTGCCGCTGTAGCCGTGGCTGTCGCCGCCGCTGGCGACGTCAGCCTGGCCGCCAAGGTTCAGGCTCAGCGCACCGCGCGTGATGCTCAAACTGGCGCCAGCGTTGACCATGTCACGGCTATCGAAGGCCGCGTTCTGTACGACCTCATAGTGATAAACCTGTCCCTGAGTGCGTACCGAAGGGCCGCTGAAACTGTGTTCATAGCCGATATTTATCGCCGGCGTGAAGCGCCAGCCGCCGCCGTTTTGCGAATGAAATGCGATACTCACATTGGCAATACCGCTGGCGTTATTTTCACTGACGCGGTCGACGTTGAGCGCCAGCTCGCTGCCGCTTTCGCGGAAAGCGTCCATCCGCAGGTGGGTCAGGCGGGTCCCGACGGCGTACTCAACGCTGGCAAAATCGAGCGGACTGACGTAGCCGAGGCGCAGCGTGCCGCCAACCAGCTGGCCATGGGTATCGCCGGTGGCCGTACCCAGCCCGCCATTCAGCCGGCGCGTACTGCTATAATCGATCCAGCCTGCGTTAAGATCGGCGGCGGCAAAGAGGCCATGATTTAAATCCTCAAAAGCATAGCGACCGCCGACCCCCAGCAGAGTGGTGTTGGCATCCGCATCGGCGCTGGCGCTGCCCAGCGAGCCCCAGCTATATCCCAGAGTGCCGTAGCCGCTAAGCTGCGCGTTAAACCGCCAGGTATAGCCCAGCAGCGAGCCGGTGGTATGCTCATTACTGCTGGCGGCGCGGGCGGAACCATCGGTGCCAAGATAGCCGCTAAGCCCGGTCAGCCACAGTTTTCCTTCCCCATCCCGCAGCTGACGGCTATCAATATTCGGCGTTAACGCCCTGTCTAATCGCGATCCGCTGCGCAGCAGGTAGCTGGCGGCGTCCGCGTAGATCTGCCCGCCGACCTGAGTCTCCACGCCGCCGAGGGTTCCGGCATCAATGGCTGATTGCAGATAATAGTTATAGTCGGTGTAGCGGCCCGATAGCTCGCTGTTTTGCAGGGCGTTAAGCAGCGCAGCGCCCTGCGCCGCATTCCCCCGCAGTTCGCTTTGTCCCGGCAGCTGGCCGTACTGCACCATTTTGCCGCGCAGGACGTAGAGCGTCTCCTGCGACAGCCCCAGGCCCTGCTTCAGATAGTTATCCACCGATCCGTACTCGCGGCTGATTTCATCCAGTCCGGCCTGAAGATAGCTGGCATCGACGCCCAGCAGCGGCTCGTAAATCGCCGCCATGGCGGGGGGCATCATCGCCAGGGTCGCTTCGACGCGCTGGCGGGTATAGTCGTTGGTGGCGAGGTAGTTTTCCATAATGGTCCCCTCATCGACGCCGGCAATGCTCAGCAGCATCGCGGCGGTCCAGCCGGTGCGGTCCTTGCCCGCAGTACAATGGAACAGCGCTGCGCCGTCGGCGCTGGCCAGATCGTTAAATAGCGTGGTGAACCGGGCGCGCATCCCGGCATCGCTGACGAAGGAGACGTTGGTCTGCTGCATCATCGCTTTGGCTTCAGCGGCGCTACTGAACGTTATTGAGGTGATGTTGCTGCCCGAAGCGGTGTTGCCGATGATATCAATATGGGTATACCTCGCCCCGTCGGGCATCACGTCCGGGCTGCTGGCGATTTCGCTGGCCGTGCGCAAATCATAAACATCGCTGATACCGAGCGTGCTCAGCGTTGCCTGGTCCGCGGAGGATAATGCCAGAGCATTAGAACGATAAAAAACGCCGGTGCGCAGGGTGCCGTCGTGGCTGGTGGTATAAACAGACGTCGTGCCAGCGATATCGCGGAAATTATCCATCGTAGCGAGTACGGGCGTATTTATCGGCGCAGCGTAGAGCACGCCGGAAACGCCGACGGAGACCAGAGAGAGCGAAACGGGAATATAGCGAATCAAAATAAGCCTCGATAATTATTGGTTATAATTTACTGTTTATTAAGGCTTGGAAATATAAGAGGAGATTGTGACGGAATTATTTCCAGAACGATTTTTTTTAAAATAAATAGGGTGATAATAACGTCAGGATATCGATTAAATATAACTTTTTCGCGCGCTAAATACTGTTATTCATTCGCCATGTTTATGTTTAACATTCCGCTCGTCGCAGCAGAATGTTATTTTCTATTATTGTCAGCGAGTCATTTTGCGCAGTAATATGCCTTAATCCGGGCGCTGCTTTTCGCTCATCAGCTGGCGACAGCGCTGCTGGTCCTGGCTGATACTTTTCTGCTCTTCCGGCGTCAACTGCTGCCAGGTGTCCAGCATCCGTTGGCCCAGAGCGGGCACGTAGTGGGTCTTATGCAGCGCATAATCCGAATTACCGCCTTCAATCATATTTTCCATATCGCGGAGAAACGCACGGCTGTCCTGATGGTCAATAACGCAGAAGACGGAGCGGTAGTACGCGACGTCCTCTTCGGCGTAGCGGGGCGTGAACCACCAGATAAGTAGAGCGATAAGTGCCAAAAGCGGGGCAATAAAAGCGAGTTTCTTCAACATGAGTCATTCAAAAAGGCAAATTGAAGGATAAGTGTAGCCGTTGATGAAACAGGATGTAAACGCCGTCGCGGGCCGGCAGCGTCATTCCGGCCCGCAGCGGCGCCGGTCAGTAGCCGACCTTATAGAGCCGTCCGCTCTGAACGCCTTCTACGCTGCGGCGGTAGGCCTGAGCCACGCTGGCGGCGGGGACGCTGGTAAAACCGGGGAAGAAACCGTCGTAGGCTGCCGCCGATTCCGTTAATACGGTGGGGCTAATCAGGTTAATACGTATTCCGCGCGGCAGTTCGCAGGCGGCGGCGCGAACGAATCCTTCCAGCCCGGCGTTGACGGTGGTGGCATTGACGCCCTGAGCGATGGGCTCATGGGCGACGATCCCGCTAATCAGCGTAATAGATCCGCCGTCGTTCAGATAATGCTGGCCGGTCAGCGCCAGGCGAATCTGCCCCAGTAGTTTATCCTGTAAGCCCTGGTTGAAATCGCTGTCGGTCATGGTCGCCAGCGGGCCAAAGAAGAGATTGCCGGTGGCGGAAACAATCGCGTCTACCCGACCGGTTTTCGCAAACAGATTCTGCACGCTCTGCTGTGAGGTGATATCGACCTGATAGTCGCCCTGAGTGCGGCCGACGCGAATGACTTCATGACGCTGGTTTAATTCTTGCGCAACCGCGCGGCCAACGGTACCGCTGGCGCCAATAATGATGATTTTCATAGCAGGTTCCTCTCTCGGGTGAGAGGCTATTCTTTAATAAAACAAATATCGGATAAACTGGCTAAAAGTTAAATAATTACTAACCAGGGGTTTGTAATATGGATAAGCTGCGGGCGATGGAGACCTTTATTGCGGTCGTGGAGTGCGGAAGCTTTACCAGTGCCGCAGCGCGGCTCGAGATGTCGGCGGTGATGGTCGGGAAATATATCGCGCTGATCGAGCGGCAGCTTAATACCCGTCTTCTTGAGCGCAATACCCGCCGCCAGAGCCTGACCGACGCCGGGCGGGTCTATTTTGACGAGGCGAAACGCGTCCTGGAGCAGGTCTCCATCGCCGAAAGTTCAGTGGAGAGACTACGGGTCGCGCCCGCGGGCACGCTGCGGATAAGCGCGCCGACGTCGTTTGGCGCCTGCGTGATTGCCCCGCTGACCGCCACGTTTCTGCATGCCTGGCCCGACGTGCGCGTGGAGCTGGATCTGACCAACCGGATGGTCGATCTGGTGGATGAGGGCATCGATCTGGCGATCCGCATCGGCGAGATCCGCAATAACGATCTGGTGGCAAAGTATCTCGCGCCCTACCGGATGACGATCTGCGCCGCGCCCGGGTATTTAGCCCGCCACGGTACGCCGACAACGCCTGCGGACCTGGCCGATCATCTCTGTTTGTCGCATACGGTGTGGACCGCGCGCAATGAGTGGAAGCTGCCGGGCGCGGAGGAGGGCGTACGCTGGAAGCGCGACGCTGTTCTGCGCTGTAATGATGGCTATGCGCTGCGAACGGCGGCGATCGCCGGCGCCGGGCTGCTGCTGCAGCCGGAAGTGCTGCTGGCGGATGCGCTCGAGTGCGGCAAACTGGTGCGCGTGCTCGAGGCGTATACCCCGCAGCCGAGGCCGATTCACCTGCTCTGGCGGCAGGATCTGCGGCCGCTGCCGAAGCTGACGCGCTTTGTTGAGCATCTTCTGCAGGGGCAGGGCCAGAACGGGCAGACTGCTTAATTCTCTGCCGGGCGGCGGGCCTGATGTGATGGGGGATCTTGTCGCCCGGCAAGGCGTTAGCCGCCGCCGGGCAATCTGCTTAGTCGCGCAGCGCGTGGCGCCAGTCGGCGATCAGATCCTGCGGATCCTCAATCCCTACCGACAGCCGAATCAGCTGCGGAGTAATGCCGTTGGCTAAACGCTGCTCCAGCGGGATCGACGCGTGAGTCATGCTAAACGGCTGGCTCACCAGGCTTTCCACGCCGCCGAGGCTCTCCGCGAGGGTAAACAGCTTCAGCTTACGAATAATCCGCTCGGCGTAGCCATCGTCGCCTTTGACCACCACGGAGATCATTCCGCCGGGAAGCGCCATCTGCCTGCGCGCCAGCTGATGATGCGGATGCGAGGCCAGCCACGGGAACCAGACCTTTTCGACCTGCGGCTGCTGCTCCAGCCACTCGGCAAGCAGCAGCGCATTGCTGCTGTGACGCTCCATACGCAGCGCCAGGGTACGAATACCGCGCAGCGTCAGGAAGCTGCTGAACGGGTCGAGGACGCCGCCGACCGCGTTTTGCAGGTAGCCCAGCTTTTCCGCCAGCGCGGCGTTGTCGCCGACCACCGCCAGCCCGGCGACCACATCGGAGTGGCCGTTAAGGTATTTGGTCGCCGAATGCACCACGATATCAAAGCCCAGCTCCAGCGGACGATGGATAGCCGGCGAGGCGAAGGTGTTGTCGGTAACGCTGATAATATTGTGCCGCCGCGCAATGGCGGCGATGGCGCTGAGGTCGGCCAGCTTAAGCAGCGGGTTGGTCGGCGTTTCAACCCAGATCATGCGCGTGTCGGGTCGGATGGCCGCTTCGATGGCCGCCAGATCGTCGGGCTTCACCCAGCTCACCCGCAGGCCGGCGCTGCGGCGGCGAACGTTTTCAATCAGCCGGTATGTGCCGCCGTAGACGTCGTCGACGGCGACCAGGTGGCTGTCTTTATCCAGCAGCTCCAGCACGGTTGAGATGGCCGCAAGGCCGGAAGCAAAGGCGTAGCCGCGCGTGCCGCTTTCCAGGTCGGCAATCGCCGTCTCCAGCGCGTGACGGGTCGGGTTGCCGCTGCGCGAATATTCGTACCCGGTATGCTGGCCCGGCGCGGGCTGAGCAAAGGTGGAGGTGGCATAAATAGGCGGCATCACCGCGCCGTGTTCATCGGTAAATGTGCCGCTATGTACGCTCAGGGTATGCAAATTTGTCATTGAGAAGTCCTTACTGTTCGAGTCGGTTACGCCAGGTGGTCAGCACATCGCTGCGGGTAATGAGGCCAAGAAAACGATCGTTGTCGGCGATAACGGCCACCAGGCCGCGATCGAAAATGGCCTTCAGCGCGCTTTCCGGCGCGTGCTTATCCAGGGTCTCCACGTTACGGGTCATCGCTTCCCTGACCGGCAGAGAAAAGCGCTGACTGTCGCCCTGGACGTGGCTAATTAGATCCCATTCGTCGACGATGCCGACGACGCGGCCGTTTTCCAGCACCGGCAGCTGCGAGATGTCGTAGAGGCGCATACGCGCGAGGATGGCCGCCAGGGTATCGTCCGGCGCGGCGGTGACGGTTGCCCCTTCGTCGTGGCGCAGAGCGATAAAATCGCTGAGATCGCCGCGCGTAGGGCGGCTTAAAAAGCCCTGCTGGCGCATCCAGTCATCGTTAAACATCTTTGATAGATATTTATTGCCGCTGTCGCAGGCGAAGGTCACCACGCGTTTAGGGGATGTCTGCGCCCGGCAGTAGCGCAGGGCGGCGGTGAGCAGCGTTCCGGTAGAGGAGCCTGCCAGAATGCCTTCAACCTGCAGCAGCTGGCGGGCGGTGGCGAAAGCTTCGCTATCGGTGACGCGGTATGCGCTGCGGACGCCTTCAAGATGGGCCAGCGGCGGAATAAAGTCTTCGCCGATCCCTTCCACCAGCCAGGAGCCGGTTTCGCCGTAGCGCCCGGTTTCGACCTGGTCCGCCAGAATGGAGCCCGCCGGATCGGCGAGGATAAATTCCGTTTCAGGGGAGTGCTCTGCAAACCAGGCCTGTAGCCCGCCGAGCGTTCCGCCGGAGCCGACGCCGACGACAATCGCGTCAATATCGCCATCCAGCTGCCGGAAGATTTCCGGGGCAGTGGTAGTGGCATGCGCCAGCGGGTTAGCCTCGTTATTAAACTGGTCGATATAAAAGGCGCCTGGCGTTTCGTCGGCAAGGCGCCGGGCGTAGTCCTGATAGTAGGCGGGATGGCCTTTGTTAACGTCCGAGCGGGTAAGCTGTACCTGCGCTCCCAGCGCGCGCAGGTGGAAAATCTTCTCGCGGCTCATTTTGTCCGGCACCACCAGGATCAGGCGATAATTTTTCTGCGCGGCGATCAGCGCCAGCCCGAGGCCGGTATTGCCGGCGGTGGCTTCGATAATCGTGCCGCCGGGTTTTAATTTTCCTTCGCGCTCTGCCTGCGTAATCATGGATAGCGCGACGCGGTCTTTTATCGAGCCGCCGGGATTTTGATTTTCCAGTTTTAGAAACAGGCTGCAGGGGCCGGTATCCAGCTTATGAAGCTGCAGCAGGGGAGTATGACCAATCAGGTCGCTAACGGAATGAAAAACTGACATAACATTTTGCCCATTCGTATCGAGATGATTTGAATGGTAGGGCTGCAAAATTGGCATTTTAAAGAACTTTTGTCTGCCGCTAAGAGCAAAAAGGAATATAAGATGCTTTTTAGCCGTCCGGAGGGAAAGGTTGTTAGCCGCCTGGGCGTGTTGATTTCCAGAATAGCGCGCTTTTGCCCGGTTTTTCACCGAATTATCCGTTTTTACGCGCTGCTTTATCTCTATTTCAGAAATGGATTGCCGAAAATAATCGATGGATCTCTGGGGCTATTTTAGATGTTGGTGAAACTATCAACGCCGCGTATACCGGCGCGGCAGCCAAAGACAGAAATTCAGACGAAGGAAATTAAAGCTAATAAAGTCGGCCTGCTCGCTTCAATAAATCGTCTCTATCAGGAACCTCTTTCCGGAAATATCCTGACCTGGGTGTCATTCAGCAAGGAAATTGTCTGGTACGATCCAGTTAACAGAACAGGAACATAATTTATACCTGAAGGACATATACATGTAATGATTCAGTCGTAACCAGTTACAAGGAAGCTACTATGAATAAAAACGACATGAGTCCTTTACCCACCAATACCCATGAGTGGTTTTTTAATCGTAACAGCATCATCATTTTGCTCGATATTGTTTTGTTTATCGTTCTCTACAACACGCTACCCTATGAGCCGAAGGTGGTTATGGGGCTGAGTATGCTCGCTTTTATCGCCGTATTATGGTTAACGGAAGCGCTGCACGTGACCGTTACGGCAATCATGGTTCCCGTCATGGCCGTGCTTCTGGGGGTATTTAATACCCAGGCGGCGCTAAACAGTTTCGCCAACTCAACGATATTCCTTTTCCTCGGCGGTTTTGCTCTGGCGGCGGCGATGCATGTGCAGGGGCTGGATAAAGTCATTGCCGATAAGGTATTAGCGATGGCGAGGGGCAAAATGCGCCTCGCGGTCTTTATGCTATTTGGCGTGACGGCGCTGCTGTCAATGTGGATCAGTAATACGGCGACGGCCGCAATGATGATGCCGCTGGTATTGGGGATCCTGAGTAAAGTCGATGGCAAAAACCGCCATTCGACCTATGTGTTTGTGCTCCTCGGTATTGCCTATAGCGCCAGCATTGGCGGGATGGCGACCATCGTCGGCAGTCCACCGAATGCGATTGCCGCCGCCGAGGTGGGGCTCTCCTTCTTTGACTGGATGAAGTTCGGTTTCCCGGCAATGATCGTCTTACTGCCAGTCGCTATTGCGATTCTTTACCTCGTGTTCAGGCCGGAACTTAAGGGGACCTTCGAAACGAATACTGAGCAGGTCGATTGGGATAAAGGTAAAGTTGTCACCCTGGCTATTTTTGCGCTTACCGTATTCTTCTGGATTTTCAGCGGCCCCATTAACGACCTACTGGGCGGTTTTAAATCCTTCGATACCATTGTGGCTTTAGGCGCCATTATATTAGTCAATTTCGCCCGGGTGGTTCACTGGAAGGATATAGAGAAAACGGCTGACTGGGGCGTGTTGTTATTATTCGGCGGTGGTATCTGCTTAAGTAATGTGTTGAAAGAGACGGGTACCAGTCTGTTCCTGGCAAACCAGATTAGCGGGATGGTGGCTCATATGGGGATATTTATTATTATCCTGGTGATTGCAACATTCGTGGTGTTTCTGACCGAGTTTGCCAGTAATACGGCCAGCGCCGCTTTGCTTATTCCCGTATTTGCCTCAGTGGCCGAAGCGTTCGGCATGTCGCCTGTGATTCTGTCGGTATTGATTGCCATTGCGGCTTCATGCGCTTTTATGCTGCCCGTGGCGACGCCGCCAAACGCTATCGTTTTCGCCACCGGCCATATCAAGCAGCAGGAGATGATGCGCGCCGGCCTGTTTTTGAATGTCGCCTGTATCGTCGTTTTGACCGGATTTAGCATGTTGTTTTGGGTATAACTTCTGATAAGTGAGTTTCCACCCAATATCTTGCAAAATAAGACTGCCGTGCGGCGAATAATCGAACGGAGTTCGATGGAGAGTCCGGTCGCAGAAAAGCAAAAACCCGCCTTTTGGGCGGGTTCTTAAAATAGTTGTGCCGGACTCGGAATCATATCCACGATTAACATGCTGTTTGTTATTGGTTTTGTTGGTATTGCTTGCAAACAGTGCTCCACGAAGGCCCCTACAAAAAATTGCTTTGGTTTGGTGAGAGGTATCACGAAAAATCGGTGTTTAAGGAGAGAGGCTTCGTTATGTGTGGAGTCAGGTCCACACATAACGGTCTGAGGTTCACATATAGCGGATGGAACTCCACACATAACGGATTGAGGTCCACATATAACACCCTGAACCCCACACATAGCGGCGCTAGAAATCCATGATGCATCATGCAAGCAAAGCCCCATCCCTCTTCGCATTGAACATCTTTCAAACTTACATTTGATATGTTGGAACAAAGGATTTTGAGATAATCAGAAACGGTGTTCTTTCTAAATTATAGATTCTATTAGTATTTTTGCTATACTTTTGAGATGCCGTCATGCACCAGTTGAGATAACTAAACATCATGGCTCAATTTAATCACTTTGAACTGTCGCTTCTGAATCCCAGCTTTGACTCCCCTTTGGTCGACGCGCTGACGGAACTGGAGTTACTCCGGCATCTGCGGCTGGAAACTGACGTTCACCCAATCCTGTTTGCGCAGTTGAAGGCCGTTTTCCATATGCTGGAGAGTCTGGGTTCTGCAAGGATTGAGGGAAACCACACTACGCTTGCCGACTATGTTGAAAGCAAGGTAGAAGGAACCCAGAGTTCGACGGATCAGCTCAAAGAAATCAATAATATTGAAGCCGCGATGGAGTTCATCGACGAATATCTGAACAATGGCGATGAGATAACGGAATATTTTATCCGCGAGTTGCATAGTCTGGTAGTTGCCGGGCTGCAACAGGAAGGCGACAGAACGCCCGGCGCATATCGACAACATAATGTCAGCATCGCTCAGTCTGACCATTTGCCGCCGGATCACATCCGCGTTGATGATTATATGGCGGAACTGACCGCCTTTATTAACCGTGCCGATAAGCCAAAGTACGATCTGATGAAGATTGCACTGGTGCATCACCGTTTTGGCTGGATACATCCCTTTGGCAATGGTAATGGCAGAACGGTCAGACTGCTGACCTATGCGTTGCTTATCAAGTATGGTTTTAACGTTCAGGCTGGCGGGCGGGTTCTCAATCCGACAGCGGTATTCTGTAACGATCGTGAGCGCTATTACGCCATGCTTTCGTTAGCCGATAAGGTAACAGAGCAAGGACTGGAAGAGTGGTGCTTATATGTGCTTTCGGGGATCTCCTCTGAGCTGAAGAAAGTCGACCAACTGACAAGCCACGCTTTCCTGAGCGAAAAGATCCTGTATCCGGCTATCGATTTTTCGTCGGAAAGAGGGCTGATCAATCCGCTGGAATCGAAGGTTCTGAAACGTGCCGTTGAGCTGGGGACGATAAAAGCGGGCGATCTCCGCGCCGTTTTACCTGACCTGAAACCGACGCAGGTGACTTATCAGCTCGGTAAGCTGATTGAGCGAGGACTGCTTCAGCCTGTAGAAGAGGGGGCGCGTACCTATACGGCGAAGTTTTCTAACTCGTATCTGATACGTGGGGTGATTAAGGTACTGCGGGAAGAGGGGTTTATTCCTGATTTGTAATAACGCCCCATCTGTAATTCAGATGGGGCGTTATGTTAAAGCAGGGCCTGAATTTCAAGCCAATATAATTTGTTCTGTTTAACTTTTGACTTGATTTCGGCTCTGTTTAATATGTATAACTGATTGTTTTCTTGATCATATTTAAGGTGTTTAGGGAAGTTTTTCTTTAAAAATATTGCACAATGTCTGGAAAATCCCATAAATTGCAATTGCCATACAATAGGATCATTCGAGCCAAACTCTATGAATTGTGACCAATTTGCTCCAGGGTTATTTTCAAAAATAAGTGAAAGAAGTTGACAATAATGTGAAATATAATTTTGTAGCTGATAACCTATTTTTAATTCTATATCTTTAATTGTATCATTTACTAATTTTGTTATATGAATAGAATTATTTTGATTAAATGGCTCTTGAGTCTTATCTGAAAGATAGATATTCTTTTTATTCGATATGTAATAAATAATCGCGTCAGAGATTATTTCACTTAATGTATTACCATGCATCCACTTAGATAAAATGACTGCGTAATATGGAATTGAATTAAAATTAAGACGATCTAATCCTTTACTATATTTATCTATTTGATAAATATTGAATATGAGAGCTAATTTTTCTTTTATTTCATCATTTGTAGGATTCCATGATAACTTTAGTTCGTCAATTGAATAATTTTTGATGCTATTAAATGCATTGTGTTGTGAGTTAATAGCAATATGGCTATTTGCAAGTAAAATATGTGTAGGTATGTTAATATTACCTATGCTTTTCAAGGCATAGTGTAATATATCGTTATTTCCATTATTTCTGAAATAATTGATAAGCGGTAAATTATTGGCTTTGTCAGTTCGTAGGGTATCAATCCTTACCATATCACTTAGTGTTCTGAGAAATTCACTATTTTGAATCCCTTCAGTAGAACCAGTTTTTATTATTTGTTCTAGTTCTTTAATCCTTTTAGAATCATTAAGATAAAAGCTGGGAGTCAGTTCAATTTCATTTTTATTGGATAGGATTAATTTTTTTACCGCCTTATCATTCCAAGTTCCACTTTCATCTTTTACGCAAAATATATCACCAGCTAACTCTATGGCCAGTCTTCCCGCTCTGCCTGCGAGATTCCAAAAATCCACAGGTTCAAAATATCTAGTACCCTTTTTTGATGTCAAAATAAATACTGAACGTGCGGGTAAATTTACCCCCTCAAGAAGAGTTGATGTGCAGAACAAGTAATCTATATTACCAATTTTAAAGTGATGTTCAATAAGATCTCTTATTGCTTGTGGCAGATTTCCGAAATGAAATGCTACTCCATACTCTATAGCTTCAGCAAGTTCGTAGCCATTATGCACAAATTCTCGGACCTGAGATGCTAGATCAAAATTTTGAGGTTTCTTTTTACTTTGTAATTTCTTTATATAACGTAGAAAACCCCTTGTCCGAGATAATGTGTTATCGATACCTCCAGTGTAAATAATCTTACTTTTCCCTTTGTTAATCTGAAAGATAAGATCATTAGCAGATGTATAAGTCTGATTAACATTATCTATATCAATTAATTTGTTTTTATCAACATAACTAAACTTGTTGTTTAATAAGTCAATAAAGTACAAGTTCTGAGCTGTAGCGCCTTCAATGCTGCGATAAACTTTAGCATGGTCCCGATTAAATAAATCATTAAATACTTCAGGGTTGGATAAATTTGGTGATGAGAAAAATAGTTTTGCACTTGAATTTAAATTTAATGTTTGTTCGATCGCGGAATAGGTCACGAGACTTCGTGTATCATTTTTAATAGTAAGTTTTTGTGCTTCGTCGACAAAAATATAATCAATAATTATATCAGGAGATGAACTAATTAAGCTAACTAATCTCTCTGGAGTCAATACGAAAATATACCCTTTACTATGATCAATACCTCCTCTGAGCATGTAAGATGTTGTTACTATCTTATACTGATTGCCATCAATTTTATCTCTTAGTTCATTTTTTAATTTTAATGTACTTTGGCTAATTAATGCTCGAGTTGGGACTATGAGCACTATATTTTTTTTAGCATTACCAAAAATAATATGTTTTATATATTCATTTATGACGAACGATTTCCCCATTGACGTAGGGCCGGCAAAACTTAGAGTGTTTGAGTTAATTAGGGATTGATAAAGTTCATATTGTTTGTCTGTAAAAAATAATCCATCTATACTAGTTCTTTGGAATGATTTTTTTATGGATGATTCTATTTCTCGGTCTAACGGTAAGTGTACTTCCTGTGATATTAAATTATCTGCTGCAAATATACCTAAACGATTTATGACCGCCGAACCTATCATTTTAAAATAAGGATCATCTGAATGAAATGCAGCTATTTTACTTATAATTTCAAATGATTTTGTTCGATGGGTTTCAACAGGTGAATGAGACAGAATATCAGCAAAACGTAAAGCTTTTTCTATTTTTGTTGTGTCAATAAATATAGGTTTCTGAATGCCGTTATTATTAAATAAACAATTGTCATATAAAGCTGATATGTAATTATAGATCTCTTTAAAGTAGCTACTTGTATAAGCGTCCATCGAAAGACGCTGTGCTAATGGAACTTTTCTTACTATATCTTTTTCGTTCATATTCTTATCCAATTGTTAGCATTTCTTGGATTAATTTTTTACGAGTGATATCTATGTCTGTGAAAGGGACAATGTATATATGAAAATCGTGACCAAAGAGTTTATGCTTTATAATTCTTTTTTCTATCGTATCAATTACGCGAGAAGCATTATTTTTTACAAATGAATATGCCCAATCCCGGAATTCGTTGTTTTTCATAGATAATTGTGTATCATTAACAGGTAACTCAAATCCTAGGAAAACGCCAAAAGATAGATCAAGGTTTGGCCCATCATTTCCTGAAGGTAATAGTATAGATTTTATTGTCTCGTATCCTTCTTCAGTAACCATTTCATTTATCACATGAGTATCTATTAGGCCTCGTTCAAATCTTAATCCGTTGGCTTTAAAGTCAGCAATAGAGTCAAACGCTTCACGAGCCCCCTCCAGTAAGTCCAAATACATTTTGGACTCGCCAAAGATTAGTTGATAATTATTGTCGATCTCTAATAAATGTATACCATCGGAACCTTTGATATAATCATTTGCATCAGTCTTTAACTCCATTTTGGATAGCAATTTGGGTGCGTTTAGACCTGATTCAAGAAATGCATATAATAGTAGTTCGCCTAACTCACCTTCATTTGATGTATAGGTCCGAAATTTCTGTATTGCCTCTAAATATGGTTTGGGACTAAAAGATGGATGATTTTTTTCAAACTCAGCTATTCTTCTATTCGAATGTACGTAACAGACTATTAAGTCTCTTAATTCCTCAACCAATTTGTTATAAACAAAACTGTTACTCTCAATGTTTAGAACATGTAAGTTTACGGTAGATTGCCGTGGTGCTTTGTCTAATGTAAGTGTTCTAAATAAATTCAAGAACCGCTTGTTGACTCGTATGGGCAGCAGCATATCCATAATACCTTGTTGTTATCATGGATAAAATTTATCATGTGCGCCTCATTTTGTCGATTTTATACTCACAGTATATATACTGTATAAAAACACAGTCAAGAGTAATTTTCAATTAAATTTGCTGTAGTTTAGAACCGCGGTAAGCCATTTAGACAAAAAATTATTCATGAAGTGAATGTTTTTTACTAATGCGATTTTTAGTATGTTAAATAAGTTAAACTACTTATAAAACAATTAATTGTATGAAAAATCATTATTAACGAATAGGCAACACTTGTCGCTATAGATCAATCGCGGTTCGTTTATAAGTACCTGCAAATTCAGGTGCCGGGATTGGTCTCCTGAAGATATTCCTTACTGGCGACATATGACGCGCTTTGCGTCTTTTTTATGTCGTTCATCCGGCTACATCTCAATGGTGGGCCGGGCGGAGGCACCGCAAGGTGCGCCAATGTCCAGTAAGGCCGGTAAGACCAACTCCGTCTGGTTCCACCACCCGCAAGATTGGTCTCTTCGGTGGTGGTTCAATTAATCACTTACTGGAGGCTGCCATTATGGCTACCACCCCAATCCAGACACACCCGTTACTTTCCGTTCACTTCAATGCCGCCACGGACTTCACCGTCCTTGCCGACCACTGCGACCGCTTCGCTGAAACCCTGATAGAAAACGACGACCCCGCGCTGAAAATGGCGCTCTGCGGCAGACTCAGCAGCGCGCTAACGCTGCTCCAGCCCACGCTGTTAGAACCCGTCCCGCCCCATCTTATTGAAAGCCTGACCGTCGATACCCTCCCGGCAAATTCCCCCGAGTTTGGGCCGGAATGCACCGAGCTTTGTCGCTACTGCCTCGCCCTGACGCAGACGCTGGCGGAGCAGGGATTTTCTTCTGAAAAAGAGAAACAGCTGAGTTATCTGCTGTACGACCTGATCAACTACTTCGCGGCGGAAATGAAAGCCCCGCGCTGGCTGCGCACCGTCGACGGCGTGAAGTTTATTGATGGGGAGGCGGCATGAGCATGATGCAACCGGAATGGCATTCCGCCGACATTATCGCGGCGCCGAAAAAGCGTGGAACGTCGCTTTCAGCCGTTTCCCACAAATCCGGGCTGGCGTCCTCCACGATGGCAAACGCCCTTAACCGCCACTGGCCCAAAGGGGAAAGGTTGATCGCCGAAGCACTGGCGTTGCGCCAGAGAAAATCTGGCCTTCCCGCTATAACTAGTCAGGCCAGAGATGGGGCTTCGGATTTCCATTTCCAGAAAAGCAAAAACCCAGCCATAGGCTGGGTTCTCTGAATAAGTGGTACCCGGACTCGGACTAACGCTGCAGGCGTTGAACAGCGCGCTTGTCGCGCTGGCCCCGAAGGGGTGAGCCGCCGTGCGGCGAATAATCGAACCAAGGATTCATTGACACGACAATGAAATCACCGAATAACAGTACGTTACCTTTACGCTTCGATTCCGAATGTACCACTATTTTGTACCATGGACAACATTCTCAAGGGACCTAAGTTGCCGCTATTTAGCAAAACTTCCCAACGAGCTCATCAATGTGTTCACGAGCTTCACGATATCTTTCCCGAACGACATTAATGATTTCACCATTTGGCATCTCATAGTGAGTTTGGGCTGGTAGTTTGAACAGAGGGATGAATCGCCACGGATAACCTAGACACTTCTGAGTCGTTGATAATATAGGTTTTCATATTCAACTGGTGGCATCTGCTCGCTCGAACCATGCCGACGCTTACTGTTATAAAACATTTCGATGTAATCAAAAATATCGCTTCTGGCTTCGTCTCTAGTTCCGTAGATCTTTTTCTTAATCCGTTCGCGCTTCAGTAGCTGGAAAAAGCTTTCCGCAACCGCATTGTCGTGGCAGTTTCCGCGACGGCTCATGCTGCCTTCCAGAGCGTGTGATTTCAGGAACGACTGCCACTCATGGCTCGTGTACTGACTGCCCTGATCAGAGTGAACCAGTACCTGCTTTTGAGGATTACGCCTCCACACCGCCATAAGTAATGCGTTCAGGACAATCTCTTTTGTCATTCGGGGTTGCATTGACCAGCCGATAACTTTTCGGGAGAACAGGTCAACCACCACGGCCAGATACAACCAGCCTTCGTGGGTTCGGATGTAGGTTATGTCCGTAACCCAACGTTCATCCGGTGCTTCCGGGTTGAACTGCCGCTGGAGCTTGTTGGGCGTCACAATACTGGCTTCACCTTTACGCGCCCGTGGACTTCGGTATCCGACCTGAGCCTTTATCCCCACACGTTGCATCAACCGCCAGACTTTGTTTACACCGCATTGTTGCCCGGAATCCCGCAGATCGAGATAGATCTTGCGATAGCCATAAACACAGCCCGACTCCAGCCAGAACTGCTTAATATGTCCCGTCAGCTTCAGGTCAGCATGAAACCGTCGTGAATGTGGCTGCTTAAGCCAGGCGTAAAACCCACTCGGATGCACATCCAGCACCTGGCAGAGCAGACGGACAGGCCAGCAACGATTGTTGTCACGGATAAAGGCGTACCTCAGTCGGACAGCTTTGCGAAGTACGCCGCGGCTTTTTTTAATATATCCCGTTCGTCAGTAACCCGCTTTAACTCCTTCTGGAGTCGGCGGATCTCGGCCTGAGCATCTGACTGTTCATTATTAGTGGAAGAATCCGGACCGTACTTCTTTATCCAGGCGTAAAGGCTGTGGGTGGTGATATCGAGACGAGTTGCAACGCTGGAAACAGAATGACCACGATCAACAACCTGTTTGACTGCTTCAATTTTAAACTCTTCAGGATAACGCTTACCGCTCATGGGCACCTCTCTTTAAGTCATCTTAAATGACTCTGGGGTGTCTGTTAAACCCGTGGCGATTCA
>NZ_WCIN01000035.1:0-3918 GCF_009025755.1 Klebsiella sp. RCJ4 | reverse complement strand
AAACCTGGGTTCAGGCGAAATCCCGGGTACGTCTCTTGTACGCGGTTCTGACGGAGCAAGCCTTGATCAAGCTATTAAGTTTGTCACACCACTCCTGAAGCCCGGCGTTGAAAATGCTGAATTTAATTATTCAATTCTTCAGGCCGCTGCGGATAAAAATAAACAGCTTAGTTTGCCTGCCGGGGACTTTTATATTTCCCGGGCATTTGAAGCCGGTAAAGGGCAGGTAATCAGGGGACAGGGGAGTCCAAACTTTTCCCCGAATTGCTATACGCGTCTCATATGCATGACTGAAGGAGGTGGTTGCATCTGGTATACGCGTGATTCATCCACGGGTCAGGTGCGGATGCCGCAGATTTACGACATGGGCCTGACCGGTGATTATCCTGTCAGGTTTAATAACGAGCAAACAGCGATAATTAAAGACGATATATCGCTGTCAAATGTTCCGTTTGGTATGGTACCAGTCGTCAGGCGCTGCGCTATAAACCCGAGAGTTAATGGCACCGGAATTGGTATCTCATGGTCAAAGATGTTCGATGGCAGTATCAGCCTTTGTGAGATAGCAAACTTTGATATCGATGTACTGCTGAACGGGTGCGACCTGAACAGGGTGTCCATGAATCGCATCAGGAATGCCTGGCGCTATATGATTCTTGAATTAAGCGCCAGTACCTTCGGGTCTCAGAATGAAATACATCTTAACGATATCCTGCACGTTGGCTCGCCAAACTGCATCATGATTAAGACCACGGCCCGACATGCCCGTATTTATGACAACTATCTTGAACAGGCGACAGGGACCGACGGGCAGGCGCTCATAGGGTTTATTGATGCGACAGCCGTTGATGCGCCTGCTTACGCGGGAAACGTATCAGCCGGTCGTTACTCGACTATTATCAGGGATAACCGGATAGATGGTTTCTCAAAGTCTAAAAACTTTGTTTACAAATATCAGCCAAAGGGCCAGACGTACGGGGAAATTGTTGACGTATCAACAGTAGGTTCTAATGTCGGTCTGGGGTCAAATGCCCTGACACTGGTTGATGAGACTGGCGCGACGGTGGACAGTGTTCCGCTTCTGTATAATCAGCAGCAGCCGTGCTCGTTTGTCTTTAAAGGGCCACGTTTCGGTAAATGGAACGGGTATACCTCAGAGGGACAGTTTTCTGACGTTATCAATGGGCTGAATGTCGGCGCGTTCGGCACCTCTCTCTACGGAAACCTGCTGTCTGATTATCTGCGTGCCCGCGGTAATGAAATGGTGCTGATGGCGGGTTTCGCCAGCACCGGCATTTTTAGCTATGCTGCCTCATCTGGACTGTTTGAACCGGAGAAATCATACATCATCGAGGTGGAGGCATACTGCGCCAGCGGTACTGAAGACTTCACTTTCGGCGGTATTGTTTCCGGAACAGGTAAAGTCTCGACAACTTTCACGCTGTCAACGACACCCAGAAAAATGCGGGTGGAGTTCGTGACAGGAATTGCTGGCTCCTCAAACGGTATTTACTTCTCACGCTCAAATAACGGCGCGGATATTGTGATTAAGCGCGTCCGCTTCCTGAAGAAATACCTTCATGAAAATGCCATGACTCTCAGTGCATCGAAAACACTACAGATAACCAGCCAGTCCGGTGAGATTCAGATAGCCGCCAACGGTGGTTATCAGTTCCCTGCATACAAAATACTGAGATTCATCAATGGCTATCTGGTGGAGACATTTTCACAAATCAATAATGCCGCCCAGATAGATATCGCCTGGACATATTCATCAGGGTTCCTGACGGTAAACGTCACAGGCACAGGCGGCTCTAAACAACTGGCAGTCAGTCAGACCAGCCAGCCGGGATAAGCAGGAGAAAATTATGTCGTTCACAGTAACAAAAGAAGTCAAAGAACTGGTTTCGTATCCTGAGCTGGGGGCATCATGCCAGCTGGTTACGGTCAGCAAAGAGGTGACCTATTCCGCAAAGCGCCTGGTAAGCCTGTCAGATGCAGGAGCGCAGGTACTGTTCGATGTGTATGTGGGTGATTCAGTAACACCAGGAGAGCATTATCACATGTTCAGTTACTCCGGAGCAGGAAACCCGCTGGATGAGGCTGAAGGATCACTAAAAGAGTCGCTGGAAGCATAAAATCATCCCGCCATTACAGGCGGGAAATATCATTCAATTGTTAACTTTAGCGCTGCCTCAGCTTCAGATAACGGATCACCGGCACCTGAATAGGTAAATGGGATGTAATTTCTTACACCCTCAGTATCAGCACCTGACGTAACTGTATAAAACGCGATGCCGTTCTCCCCTTCAAGTTCGATCCTCTCGATGGTGTATGTCAGGCTAACTTTTAGTGTAGTGGTTCCGACTGCAATTCCATCCGCCGTCACCTGTTTAACCGCAACTTCTTTCTCTATTGTAAACATGGAAAATCCTTATTCTGTCAGAACGTACTGAACTGAGCCGTAAATAGTCAAACCTGTTCCGCCTGTTATTGAGAGAGCGGCAGGCGAGCTATTTGTCAGCAACAAAATATCTTTTGTGGTCGGGTTCGTTTGCGCGAGGATGATCCCCGAGCCGGCCCGACTGCAGATTATCGGGGACACCGTTAACCCCCCGTCGCTCAGTGCGGCTACTGTAAACGGAAGCCCTGATATCACTACCGCGCCACCTGTCGTCAGCGCCATTGACGTGGTTTCTATTCTGAATGTCGCATGCACTAACCGCCCTGAGCGGCGGTAGGTTCCCACCGTGGTATTCAGCGTCACGACGTCTGAACCACATTTGACAACCGGCGTCCAGACGCCCTTGTAATACTGGAACGTCTCCTGAGTGTTCTCAAAAAAACGTATCGGGCGCTGGACGCTGTACTGACGACGGAAATCATAGAGATATACCGTTTTCCCTTCGGCGCTGTTCCACTCTGCAATCTGCACGGCAGAGTAGTCTTCGGTGTCATCCCTGAACGGGTTGATGATGAGCGGGCCGTTGATTGTTGTTGGTTTCTGGCTGAACGGATGTGTAGCCACGCCAGCCGAAACGACAGTTCTGTCGACAGTGATACCACCCTCACAAACCATCGCGGGCGCTTTTGTCAGTGTCGCATTCCACGGGTCCTGATAGTCGGTATAGAACTGATTACCGGCAATGGTTGTCGTTGTGGTGTCAACGAGACATGTCTTTTCAACGTATGACGTGTGAATCACGTTGTAACTGCCTGCGTCGGTGTAGAACGGGACGCGGTGGGTTCCCAGTACTTTCACATCGTCAAGGCAGACCCCGTTCACCGCACGTCCATAGCGACTGAGGACGGTGAATGCCCGGCCCGCAATACCGGGAAACGAACGCGCTGAATAGCCGCTGGCGGTATTGTTTGTCAGCCTGCCGCCTGCGGAGGTTCGCGCCGAGTTGGCGGATTTATAGATATACGTATCGAACCACGTATCAATCGCCTCATCGGCAGGGCCAAACAGCCGGGGCTTGCCGTAAAAGTGATATTTCGTATACCGGATAGCATCAACCCAGCCCACTTTGAAAATCTCTGCCGCCGGATAGGGAGGGAGATACGGAATCGTGACCGCGGCATTTCGTTGCGTCCACGCCCCGCCATAGGCGTCTCCGGTAAAGCAATCACGGGCGACAACGAAGCCGTTGCAAACGGAGTCGGCCCCCATAAACCAGCCCGTCAGACAGCAATCACGGATGAGGAAATTATCTTCTGTGGACCGGTCAAGAACGCCATTCCCATAGCGACCGATAAAGAAGTTGCGCACACCGTGATTTACCAGCTGCGGGCGGATATAACCGTCTGATGAGTCACCGGAAATAAAATAACCAATGTGCTGGTTATTGTTAATCACAGGCGTATCCGAATCCCAGTCTCCGATTAACGCGCAGTTCTGCATACTGTCGCCGATAA
>NZ_WCIN01000034.1:0-1968 GCF_009025755.1 Klebsiella sp. RCJ4 | reverse complement strand
AAACCTGGGTTCAAGCGAAGGCGCTAAACTCGTTGGTGGAATAGGATTTGTATCTCCGGAAATGTTCGGCTACCTGCACGGCGTGACGCCCGACGCCGTTCCTTACTTTCAGGCTGCTGTCGATGAAGGACACGCCAGAGGACTTCCCGTGCAACTGACGGGGAAATATTACGCCACAACCTATCCTCATAAAGTCACTTTACCAGGCGATGACGGGACCGCTTACCCAGGGTGGGTGGCTGCGGGGAATGATGCAAATATTGCTGCGGAATCTGGAAATCATATTTATGCGGCGATTCGACTTTATCCCGACTCCGTTATTATCGGCGACAGTATGCAGAACTGCGCGTTAATCGGAGACTGGGATTCGGATACGCCTGTGATTAACAATAACCAGCACATTGGTTATTTTATTTCCGGTGACTCATCAGACGGTTATATCCGCCCGCAGCTGGTAAATCACGGTGTGCGCAACTTCTTTATCGGTCGCTATGGGAATGGCGTTCTTGACCGGTCCACAGAAGATAATTTCCTCATCCGTGATTGCTGTCTGACGGGCTGGTTTATGGGGGCCGACTCCGTTTGCAACGGCTTCGTTGTCGCCCGTGATTGCTTTACCGGAGACGCCTATGGCGGGGCGTGGACGCAACGAAATGCCGCGGTCACGATTCCGTATCTCCCTCCCTATCCGGCGGCAGAGATTTTCAAAGTGGGCTGGGTTGATGCTATCCGGTATACGAAATATCACTTTTACGGCAAGCCCCGGCTGTTTGGCCCTGCCGATGAGGCGATTGATACGTGGTTCGATACGTATATCTATAAATCCGCCAACTCGGCGCGAACCTCCGCAGGCGGCAGGCTGACAAACAATACCGCCAGCGGCTATTCAGCGCGTTCGTTTCCCGGTATTGCGGGCCGGGCATTCACCGTCCTCAGTCGCTATGGACGTGCGGTGAACGGGGTCTGCCTTGACGATGTGAAAGTACTGGGAACCCACCGCGTCCCGTTCTACACCGACGCAGGCAGTTACAACGTGATTCACACGTCATACGTTGAAAAGACATGTCTCGTTGACACCACAACGACAACCATTGCCGGTAATCAGTTCTATACCGACTATCAGGACCCGTGGAATGCGACACTGACAAAAGCGCCCGCGATGGTTTGTGAGGGTGGTATCACTGTCGACAGAACTGTCGTTTCGGCTGGCGTGGCTACACATCCGTTCAGCCAGAAACCAACAACAATCAACGGCCCGCTCATCATCAACCCGTTCAGGGATGACACCGAAGACTACTCTGCCGTGCAGATTGCAGAGTGGAACAGCGCCGAAGGGAAAACGGTATATCTCTATGATTTCCGTCGTCAGTACAGCGTCCAGCGCCCGATACGTTTTTTTGAGAACACTCAGGAGACGTTCCAGTATTACAAGGGCGTCTGGACGCCGGTTGTCAAATGTGGTTCAGACGTCGTGACGCTGAATACCACGGTGGGAACCTACCGCCGCTCAGGGCGGTTAGTGCATGCGACATTCAGAATAGAAACCACGTCAATGGCGCTGACGACAGGTGGCGCGGTAGTGATATCAGGGCTTCCGTTTACAGTAGCCGCACTGAGCGACGGGGGGTTAACGGTGTCCCCGATAATCTGCAGTCGGGCCGGCTCGGGGATCATCCTCGCGCAAACGAACCCGACCACAAAAGATATTTTGTTGCTGACAAATAGCTCGCCTGCCGCTCTCTCAATAACAGGCGGAACAGGTTTGACTATTTACGGCTCAGTTCAGTACGTTCTGACAGAATAAGGATTTTCCATGTTTACAATAGAGAAAGAAGTTGCGGTTAAACAGGTGACGGCGGATGGAATTGCAGTCGGAACCACTACACTAAAAGTTAGCCTGACATACACCATCGAGAGGATCGAACTTGAAGGGGAGAACGGCATCGCGTTTTATACAGTTACGTCAGG